>NZ_JBEXLC010000028.1:0-71592 GCF_040609795.1 Nocardia sp. NPDC004604 | reverse complement strand
AAATATTTACGCCATCAAGTAATACTTCACCTTGAGTGACTTCATAACTTGGGTGACCCATAATTGCAGAAGATAATGTTGATTTACCTGTACCAGCGCGAGGTCGATGCCGGCGGCGACGCCTGCGGAGGTCCAGCGGTTGCGATCGTGGACGTAGATGCGATCGGGTTCGACGGTGACGCGCGGATAGCTGCGAGCCATGAGATCCGTATTCCACCAGTGGGTGGTCGCTCGGTACCCGTCGAGCAACCCTGCGGAGGCCAGCAGCAGCGCGCCTGCGCACACCGAGGTCACTCGCCGGGATTTGCGTGCCAGCGCGGGCAATTCGCGGACCACCTCCGCCGACACCGGCCCGGAGACCCAGCCGCCGACGACCACCAGCGTGTCGATCCCCTCCTCGGACGCGGCCAGATCCTGCAGCGAATGCTCGATCCCGAGCGTCAGCGCGCCGTCGACCTTGATCGAGCGGCCCTGCGGCGAGGCCGTCACCAGCCGGTACAGCTCCTGCCCGGCGAGGGCGTTAGCGAAGCCGAAAACGTCCATCGGCCCGGCCAATTCGACCAGTTGCATACCCTCATAGGCGACGAAGACGATGGTGCGCGGCTCGGGCATTCCGCCATCATCGCAGTTGGGGCCGGTGGCCGCCACGGTCAGTTGCTGACCGAGGCGGCCGTCGGACTCCTCCACCGCCGCATCCCCTGGCGATCCGGAGCCCCACTCGGCCTCCCACACCGGCTCGCGCAGCGGGGGTATCGCCACGCGAACCGGCGATCGTGGAGCCCACCCGAGCTGTGCCATCAGCCGCCGATCGCGACCCCGGCGCCCTTGCCGCGCACCGCGTATGGGTCCGTGCTCTTGCCGCGCGTCGCAGGCCCGTCGCCGCTCTTGCCGCGCGCCGCGTGCTGTTCGAGGAATGGGATGAGCACTGCGGCAACACGATCCGGGAACTGGGCGTGCGGATAGTGTCCGCCGTCGTCGACCAGCACGACTCGGCCGAGCCCGTCGTGCATGGCGGCCACGATCGCGTTTCCCTCAGCTTCGGGCGAGACGTAATCCGGGTCCTGCGTACCCATGATCACGAGTGCGGGGCAGTGGACTTCGGGCAGGTGAGCCTCGGCATCCGCCGGGGTCGTCTGACCGGTCTTCATGAATTCCGCGAAGCGCCCGGGCCGCCCCAGGATCTCCCCCAGCCCGGCGATGTATTCGTCGTAATCGGCAGGCTTGGTCGGGTACGCCACGTCCAGATACCGGCGCCACCAGGTGAACGTCTTGAACATCTGCGTCGCCATCAGCCGCAGCCCGCCGCGCCGGTATCGCGGGACCGTGAACAGCGCACCGACACTCACACTCTGGGTCAGCGTGAACGGGTTGATCTCGACGATCCCCGTCACCAACTCCGGAGCCTGCGCCGCAGCGATGGTCGCCGACCCGCCGGACAGCGAATGCCCGACGATCACCGCCGGACCACCGAAATGCCCTATGACACCGAGCAAGTCGTGAGCCACATCAGTGCGGCTGATGGCGGCCTTCCCGGTCACCGACGGCCAATCCAGGCTGGACTCCCCATGCCCGCGCATATCCACATTCACCACCCGATACCCCGCGGCGACCAGCGGCCCGACGAGATGCCGGAAATCCTGCCGCCACGTCCCCATCCCGTGCGCCAGCACCACCAGCGGCCCTGCGCCGGCCACATCACAGGCGATCCGTCCGTCCGCGAGTGTCACGAATTCAGTCATTGTCGTTTCCCTTCCAGCGATCTCGGTCGTACCTTCGACCTGCTCGAATTGAACGCCGAGAAAGCCACCCCGACCGATACCAAAGGCCGAATCGGTCAGCCGCTGGGCCGATTTCGTCAGTCGATGATCCGGATTCGCTGGGGACCGAGTGCCGTTGCAGTACTAAGCGTGCACGCACCCGGCGACATCGACTGCGTCGCAACATAAGACGCCATAGATTCCTCTATGTTCCCGGGAATCGGGGCGTTGAGCGGGACACGAGCCCAACGTGACTGCTACCGCTGTACACCGAACGGGGAGGCCCCACCGGATACATACCCCCGGAGCCTCCCCGTTCAACCACTACAACACGGGGTAAGACGAGCACCAGAGCAGAATCGCGCCCCTGCGGGCATCCTCGCGGGCCGGCGGACTTGGCACCGGACGGGCGAGCCTCGGCGCCACAGTGGCCATCGTCGGCGCGGGCCGGGTTTTCGCCGCCGAGACGCTTCCGGTCCGCACCGCGAGTCCGGCCATGAACATTCGACGGGGCACGTGATCGGATGCTGAGTTGGCCAGGGCTGCTGGGTATTTCCCGTCCGAGCATGGACTTGCCTGTCGCTGATGTCGTGCGTACGCAATGCCGTCGCTGCGCGTAAAGGTGTCCAAATCAAGATCTTTGTAGGGCGGCGCAGTTGCTACGCCGGGGGATGTGACACCAACTTGGCCCCAAACCTGCTGGTCTGCTATCGATTTCGAACTCACTGCCGTTCGCAGACAGGCACGATGGGCGTACTGCCGAATCGACGGAAGGCGTCATCTCCGTTCTGCAGGACGCCTCTGATATCGGTCCTCAGCAGTTGAGTTCGCGCGGTCTTCACACGCAAAGAGATGATCTAAGCGTATGAAAGAGTACGTGGGCCGTAAGCTTGACAAGTATCAATTCGGCTGATGAGAGATGGGCAATGGCTGGGACTGGGGAGCACATCGCGGCGTTGGTGCGCAGCCACGCGGCAGGTGACGACTCGTCGTTTTATGCTGTTGCACTGCAGCTCGCGGCTGGGGAAGCGCGTCAGGGCCATCGTCGCGTTGCCGACGACATCAAGAAGACTATCGATGACTCGCGCAGGTCGCCTCTGCGGAGCAACGTTACCAAGCCGGCGCAACCTCGGGGTGACCTCGCCGAGTTGGTCGCGGTGTCCCATCCTGAGGTCACGATGCGCGATCTGGTCGCGCCTCCCACCTTGTCGGACCAGCTGAACCACCTGCTCGCCGAGCAGCGCCAACGAAAAACCCTCCTCGGTCACGGCTTCACACCGACCCACCGGCTGCTCCTTGTCGGGCCGCCTGGTACCGGAAAGACCATGACAGCAGCTGTTTTGGCTCGTGAGCTAGGACTGCCGTTGTTCACGGTTCGCCTGGATAGCCTGATGAGCAAGTTTATGGGAGAGACGGCGGCCAAATTGCGTACAGTGTTCGACGCAGCCATCGAGCGTCGCGGCGTATACCTGTTCGACGAATTCGACGCGTTGGGGGCGATCGAGCTGGTAACGACGTGGGCGAGGCCCGCAGAATCCTGAACTCGTTCCTGGTGTTCCTGGAAAGCGCCAGCCCGGACAGTTTGGTAATCGCGGCCACCAATCATCGCTCGATTCTTGATCGTGCACTATTCCGACGGTTTGACGCTGTGCTGTCCTACGAGTCGCCGGATGCGCCCCAGGCGAGGGCAGTCATGCGGGCACGGCTGGGCTCGTTGGGAAAAGGAATACGTTGGCAGGCCGTGGTTAAACACGCTGACGGCCTGAGCCACGCCGATTTGGTGAAAGCCGCCGAGTCTGCGGCGAAGACGGTATTGCTACGTGGTGATTCACAAGTGACCGCTGATGATCTGATAGCCGCTTTGAACGGCCGCAGAAAGGCAAGTTTTGGCTGACGAGCTGAGACACCTCACCCACCTGCTTGTCACCGAACGAGCGACGGATGAGCCCGTCAGCCGAGGCGGCGGTGGCAACCCGAAGATCAGGCCTGTCGAGCGGCGTGCACATGGCATCGCATTACGCGATGAACTCGAGTTGGTGTTCGACGACAACGATCAGGAGCGGTCCCAGGCCAGTGTCTCGATCGATGAGCTGAAGGCGCACGGGACGTTCGTGACGCTGGAGGGCGCGGGCGCACTGTATCCGATAGACCTGGACAGGCTGCAGCGCAGGACAACGCACCGAAAGTCGCCCAAGCTACCGAAATGGCTGCTTATGTCGGTTCGTCCGGCAGCGGGGGACGTGCCGGAGCAGGCCGTCGTATGGGTGTCGGATACCTACCGCGCCGCATTCCTCAAGCTGTTCGAGGACTACCTAGCCAACGCACAGGACAAACCGAATCCGCCCAACAACGGACTCATTGCCAACATAGCCCGGATTCGCGGTGCGGTACTTGCGGACCTGTGGCAGTCAGCTGGCGAACCGCCCACAGATGGGCTGCAGTGGTGGGAGCTGTGGCTCGACAGGACAGAGACAGCTGTTGAACTGCTGCATTCCTTCGCCGACAGACTCGGAATCCGGGTCCGTGACCGTGTGATGGTGTTCTCGGACCGAATTGTGATGTGGGTCGAAGCATCCTGGGCGGCGCTGCAAAGCCTTCCGTTCACCAGCGTTCCGGTCGCGGAGATTCGTCGGCCCGAGTTCATCGACAGCATCGAGGACCTCACCACCGAAGAGCAAAGCGAGTACGTGCAGGATCTAGCAGATCGGGTGCAGCACGCCGACGAGTCTGCGCCCGCGGTGTGCCATCTCGACACCGGTGTCCTGCGCGGGCACGTGCTCCTTGCCGACTCGCTGAGCGAATCCGACCTACACGATGCCATCGGGACGTCCGGGCTCGATGTCCGTGGACACGGCACCTCAATGGCTGGCCTCGGCCTTTACGGTCGCCTGGATGACCTACTGATTAGCAATGGACCCGTGCGTTTGTCGCACCGTTTGGAGTCGGTGCGAATGATCCCAGGACCGTATGAACCCGATACAGATCCACAGGACTACGGCACGCTGACCGTTCTCGCTATGGGGCTACCCGAAGCAACCAGTCAGCGGCGCCGTGTCTACTGCATGCCGATCTCGACCGTCGCGGACCGGCCAGGCGAACCGACACTTTGGTCGGCGTCGATCGACGCCTTGGCGGCCGGTGTCGATGTGGTGCGCAATGGAGATCAACTTCAGTTGCTGTCTGCTCCGGACCCAGAAACCGCTCGGCTGATGTTGCTGTCCGCCGGCAACGCCGAACTCAACGCTGAAGCCGATCACGACTATCTTGCCGCTGCGGATCTCGCTGTAGTCGACGACCCTGCTCAGGCTTGGAACGCACTCGTAGTCGGCGCCTTCACTGATCTTGTCACTCCACCTGAGCATCCCCAGTACAGCGGATGGTGGGTGGTGGCTGATCGAGGTCAGCTTTCACCTCATAGCCGAACATCGGTGCAATTCGGGTCCAAGTGGCCGATTCGTCCTGACATCTGTATGGAGGGCGGCAATGTCCTCATCGACGGCCAGCAGATGCTGGAGGATCGCCATCCGTCGCTGACCCTGCGACCACTGGCCTGCAGAGCGATGTTGCACTCAACTCAGCCAACGCCACGAGCGCGGCGACTGCCCAGGCAGCGCGGCTTGCAGCTATTGCCGTCAGCGAATATCCGGCCTACTGGCCGGAGACCATCCGGGGCCTACTTGTGCATGCTGCCGAGTGGACTCCTGCGATGCGTGCCGAGATCGATGCCAAGAATGGCAAGAAGACTGAACAAAGTAACCTGCTGCGCCGTTACGGCTGGGGAGTTCCTGCCGAGGACAGCGTGCTTCGCTCCTCCAGGCAATCGGTCACGATGGTCAGTCAGGACGAATTCGTGCCATTCGTAGGCAAGGATTACGCCATGCCTCGGCTTCGTATGCACTCATTGCCGTGGCCGACGGATGTGCTCGACGACATCTGCAACAGCAAGGTGACTCTTCGAATCACCTTGTCCTACTTCATCGAGCCTTCACCGGCCAAACGTGGTTGGCGCCAACGATATTCCTACGCCTCTCATGGGCTCCGGTTTGAGCTGCAGGGCCCCTCGGAATCCGAACGGCAACTTCTTGCCCGCATCAACCGCGACAATCTTGAGGCTAATGCGGAAGCAGCAGATTGGTTGGTCGGACCACGACAGCGCGACAGCGGCTCGCTTCATCAAGACGAATGGACCACAACCGGGCACAAGCTCGCGAACTGCCACACGATCGTCGTCTACCCCGTCGGCGGATGGTGGAAGAAGAACGCACGCAAGGATCGCATGGACCTACCCGTGCGCTACTCACTGCTCGTCTCCCTCCGTACCGAGGAGGAAGGTGTCGACCTGTACACGCCGATCGCCACGCAAATTGTGACTCCCGTACCAGTCGAGATCGCCGGACAGTAAGCGGACGCCAACATCTCTGGATGGGCTCTCTGCAACGCACAACTGTGGGATCAGCTAGCTGGGTTCCGAAATATCTTGCGCGCCACCAAACTGTATCGCCCAGGCAGCCGCTGAACACCGGCGCACGCGATGTGCCGGGGTGGACGGAAATAGTCCGTCTACCTGGAGGTTTGAATTGCCGACTCCTCGTCCGTGTGTGCGTCGTGACTGCACGGTGGTGTGGCAGGTCCCGATCCGCATCGTCCGTGATGGGCGTGTGGTGCAGAGCTCGAAATCGTTTCCGATATTGGAGACTGCGATCAGGTGGGCGCAGCTGGTCGACCAGCTCGGTGTCGCGGATGCGGTGGCGTTGCTGGACTTTCAGCGCGCAGCACCGCGGCGCCGGCGACGGTGACCGACTGGTTGCACACCTACGTCGACCATCTTACCGGTATCGAGCCGTACACCAAACGTAAGTACCGCGCCTACAGGTCAGATGCGAAAAATGTTGCGACGCTAGGGGTTCACAAGTTGTTGTCGACGCCTACCGGGGGCAGGTTTTCCGCAGCGCTGGGATTGCCCGCATGCATTGGGATCACGGCGTTCGGCAAGTGAGTTCGTTTCTCGGAGGTTCACCGGTCCCGCGCGGGACACGCTGACCGGATTGCTCGGTGGCCGCTGTTGCCAGACGTGGGCAGTGCAACGCGGCGCCCAAATCAGGGGGAGGGCATACACTGCGGCCGAACGGTCTGCAAACGGAGGTGGCGAACGCTCGAAACCTCGCAAACCGGTCCATGTAAGGCCTGGCGGCGGCCAGGAGAAGGAGAGTCCGCAGTGAATTTTCAATCGATTTTGTCGCTGATCCTCAGCGCCGGAAGCAGTGTTCTGTCCCTCGGCAGCAGCATACTTTGACCGTGACGATCCGACCCCGATAAATGCGCCGATCCACACAGGTCCGACGGCCGGAGGTCCATCGAATGACCTGCTCGCGCATCTGTGCCGGACGGGAAGCACTTCCCACGGCGCGGCTGCCCGCCGCGGTCGGATCGCTCGTGTGCGGCTGCCGCCGAACCTGAAGATCGGGGAGTCGGCAGCCGCGGCGACACATGGTGGCCTGCACAGGCCACGGACTGTCGGTCAGTCTGGGCGGTCAGTGCGCCCGTCCGGGATACTGCGCGGCTGCCGCGGCAGGAGGTGTTGTTCCCTTCATCCGCGTGGCCGTGGGGGCGGGCTCTCATCCACTAACCGGTAGTAGCTGCTCGTCGGTGTTTCCAGCAATGCCCGCAGGAAACGGGTTCCCCCGCGGGGGCCGATTCGCTCGGGTAGGTCATAGACATTGATGCCGCGGTCGTACCAGTGTTGCGCGACCAAGCACCCACTGGGGTCGGTGACGTTGAGTGTCGCCGTGCCCGCGGCGGTCAACCGGAACTCCGCGACTTTGCGTGGTCGCCCGGAACCGACGTCATAGACCACGACCACGGTCGGGCCGGACTCATCCATCACGGTCACCTCCAGAAATGATGCGCTGCGTGGTTACAGCCTCTCGCGCCCTACCTCGCCCGGAAGCAGGCGAATGCACACCGGGGGCGACAGCGTCTATCGTCCGCCCCTCGCCAGCCTGCGCGCACCGGTCGAACCCGCGGTAGCACGGCTGGCGACTTGGCGGATGATCAGTGGACAGGCAGGCTGCGCCCACCCATCGACATATTCGCCACCAGGCTGCACGCGGATCGTCTTGTTCAGCACATCATGAATCAGCCACGAAGAATGCTGACTCATCCACTGACCCGCCTGTCCACAGCGTCCGGCAAAGACTCTCACCGACCGTGTCAAGCCGCAGCGGCGATAGGAGGGGGTTGTCAGCTTCGGCCAGGTAGGGCTTCAGCTTCGGCGTCGGGGCTGGACAGTGCCTCGGTGGCCTTCTCGTGAGGGTGTCACGGAGCGGCATTACATCGTCTCGCCGGAGCAGGCGCCGGACTCATCGGCCGTGCTGGAGCTGGGACTGGGCACTGTCAGGTGACGGATATTGTTGGTGCTGAATTCTTGGTGTTTCTTTGGTGGTGGTCCGATGTTGCGGACTAACCCGACCTCAAAAAAGGTCTTGACCTGGTAAATGTGGTGCGCCCGAAGGGATTCGAACCCCTAACCTTCTGATCCGTAGTCAGATGCTCTATCCGTTGAGCTACGGGCGCATGCCTGTGTTCAGTTATATGACCCGGCGAACCGGGGTGTGGCGGAGGCGAGAGGATTTGAACCTCCGGTCCCCGTGAAGGGACAACTCATTAGCAGTGAGTCCCATTCGGCCGCTCTGGCACGCCTCCTGGAGCCTTCTCTTCGAGGGCACCGGTTCCTTTCCGAACCGCCGAACAGGAAGGTTACAGTAGCCGACGTCCAGATCGCAAAACGCCAGGTAATCACCGAAGATTGCTGTCGAACCAGTCGAAGATCCGGGTCTGGGAATCGGTGAGATCGTAGTCTTCGTCGCCGCCGGATCGGTCGGCGCGGCGGTACAGGCCCGGGTAGGTCACGACCAGGCTGGCGACCGCGGCGCGGGCGGCGGCATCGCGGAGTTGGTCGACTTGCTGGGGCGGGGTGTCCGGATCGTCGGCGCCGAAGAGGCCGAGCCAGGGCGCCTGTAGGTTCGGGGCCGCACGGATGAGGGCGTCGGCTTCATCGGTGAGCGGTTCCATGATGCCGGGGGCGGCGACGCTGACCGCGGCGCCGACGGGGCGGTTGGTTGCGACCAGGAATGCCGCGGTGCCCGCGTGGTCGAAGCCGAGCACGCCGATGCAGTCCGGGAAGACGCCGCGGCGGGTGAGCCAGTCGAAACAGGCGTCGAAATCGTCGAACAGGTCGTCGCCGAATACCTCGTGCGCGGGTTCGCCGTTCGCACGATGGAACAGATTGGGCGCGACCACCGTCCAGCCCTCGGTCGCCAAGGTTTTCATGAGGTCCAGCAATGGACCGGTGAACTCCCGCGACTCGTGCAGCACCACGATGCCACCGCGCGCGTTGCCCTCCGGCTCGGCCACCGTGATGGGCACCTGGGTGTCGGCGGTCCGGCGCTGGTCTTCGGTCGATGGTTGTGCTTCCGCACCGGAAATGATGTCGTCGCGACTACGTAGCGGCGCAATATCGTCGTAAATGCCCGACATGGAACCAGGGTAGGTGGATCTGCTGATCTTCGCGAGAAATTGCACGTGAGCGGCCCTGACGCCCAGAATTTCCGGTACCCGGCATATGGTTGAAGCGTGACAGCGCATATCCGGCCGGACCTCGATTCGATCCCGGCGTACGTCCCCGGCCGCAACCATCCAGGCGCGGTCAAGCTCGCCAGCAACGAGACCACCTTCGGTCCGCTGCCGGCCGCCGCGAAGGCCATTGCCGAGGCCGCCGAACTGGCGAACCGCTATCCGGATAATCAGGTCACCGAACTGCGCGCGGCCATTGCGGACTTTCTCGGCGTCTCTTCGGCGAACGTCGCGGTCGGCTGCGGTAGCGTCGCGCTGTGTCAGGAGTTGGTGCAGATCACCTGTGCTGCGCCGACCGACGAGGTGCTCTTCGCCTGGCGCTCGTTCGAGGCCTATCCGATCGTCACCCAGGTCGGCAATGCGACCGCTGTGCGGGTGCCGCTCACCCCGGAGCATGTGCACGATCTGGATGCGATGGCCGCCGCGGTCACCGAGCGCACCAAGCTGATCTTCGTCTGCAATCCGAACAACCCGACCGGCACCGCGGTCGGTGAGGCCGAGCTGGTGCGCTTCCTGGACGCGATTCCGGAGCATGTGCTGATCGTGTTGGACGAGGCGTATTTCGAGTACATGCGGCTCGCCCCCGAGCGGTTTCCGAATGGCGTGGAGCTCGGTCGTAATCGGCCCAATGTCGTTGTGCTGCGGACCTTCTCCAAGGCCTACGGTCTGGCCGGACTGCGCGCGGGCTACGCGGTCGGCGATCCGGCCGTGATCACGGCGCTGATGAAGGTGCACATCCCGTTCAGTGTGAACCGGGTCGCGCAGGCCGCCGCGATCGCATCCCTGGAGGCGCGGCACGAACTACTCGATCGCACCGACAGCCTCGTCATCGAACGCGATCGGGTGCGCGATGCGCTGCTCGCGGCGGGCTATGCGGTGCCGCCCAGCGAGTCGAACTTCCTGTGGCTGCCGCTGGGTGCGCGCAGCGCCGAATACGGCGAGGCGAGCGCGGAGGCGGGGGTGCTGGTGCGGCCGTATGCCACCGACGGCGTGCGGGTGACCACCGGTGACGCGCACGAGAACGAGCAGTTCCTGCGGTTCGCGACCGATCCGGATGTGTTGGCGCGCTTCGGAATCGGCTAGCCGGGACGCTTCGAACCCGAACGCCTCAGACGCCCAGCTCGCCTCAGACGCCCAGCGCCCGCGCGATCGTCGGCCACGACTGGCCCAGTTCGTCGGCCCAGTACGGCCACGAGTGGGTACCAGTCGCTCGGAAGGTGGCGGTCACCGGAATCCCGAGTGCGGTGAGCCGATCGGTCAGCCTGCGGGTGCAGAGATTGGTGGCGGCCTCGAGCGGACCGCCGAAACCGACGGTGCTGACCACATCCGGGTTGTCCAGGGTGTCGTATCGGCCGGGCAGGCCGCTGCCGACCGACAGATAGATCGCCTTGCCGCGCAACGCTTCCGCGTGCAGCAGCACGTCGTGGTCGAGCCAAGCGGGATCGTGCTGATCGCCGAACATATTGTCCGGCGTGCCGCCATAGGTCGCCACTACCGCGCGGGCCTGCGCCTGTCCGAGATCGGTGCCCATGGAGAAGCAGCCACTGTGCCCGGCCACCGCCGTGTACAGCTTCGGCTGCCGGATGGCCAGCATCATCGCGGCCTCGGCGCCCATCGAAACGCCCATGACGGCATTGTTTCCGTTGCCGTTGAACTTCGCGTCGATGAGCGGCGGGAGTTCGCGCGTCAGGAAGGTCTCCCACATATTGGTGCCGAGCACCGGATCCGGGCGCTTCCAGTCGGTATAGAAACTGGCCGGGCCGCCGACCGTCAGCACCACATTGACGTCTTTGTCCTCGAAGAATCGGTCGGCGTGTCCGAGTGTGGTCCAGTTATTGCTCTCCGCCTCGGCGCTACGCCCGTCGAGCATGTACACGGTGGGCCGCGGATGCGTCTGATCGCGCGGGAGCAGCACCTGCACCTCGACGGCCCGGCGCATCGCGGGCGAGTTCACCCACACCCGCAGCCACCGGTCGTTGATGGGCACGATGTGATCGATCGAGGGCGGCGGCACATTGGGGATAGTCGGCGCCGCGGGATCCGGACTGTCCGCCGATCCGGTATTGGGCCGGGGGCCATCGGGAGCGGCTAGTCCGTATGGCGCCCCGAACACCGCCGCACCGGAAATCAGTGCGACACTCACGATTGCGCTGGAGACCCAACGCCGCACCTCGCGCCGAGACAGCATGCCGACCATCCTGCCAGAGATGCGAAGGCGAGCCTCCCAGCGATGGAATCACCGGTGAATATGTGATTCGGGCCACCGCTGTGGGCTACTGTGCGGCGAGGTCATGCTGCCAGCGGCGTTCCGCTCTTGTGAAGCGCTACCGCCTCGCCGCGATCGCCCAGGTCGCCACGAACAGCCCGGCGGCAATGTAACCGAGATCACTCGGATCTGAATTCTCGATCCACGCGAATATCCCGGACTCGCCGCAGAATTCATGGGATTCGCTGATCTAGGCCGGGTGCCCGCCCCGGGCCGATCGCCTGGTGCGGGCGCACGTGCGTCTGTGGCTGCACGCCACCGGCGCCACGCCTTTGACGCCGACCACATTGCCGCGATCGAAAACACCACCCGAAAGTTGATCCGGCGCCTTTCCGATCGTTGTCCGCCTGCTGAATCCGACGTCCCTGCTGGCCATTCGGCGAGCCGTCCGCCGGATGCAGCACGGCGACTTCGATGCGGCGCAACTCGAGCGTGAACCGGACAGCCGCGGCATGCCGAACCCGGCGCTCACGCCGGTGCATCCTGCACGCCGTGCTGGCCCGGTACCGCGAACAACAGCAGCGTCCCGCAGCCGATGGCATGAAGCGCCAGCATGGTCGCCGCCATACCGACAAGGCTGGGCAGCAGCCGACCTCGCTGTTGGGCGAACCGATCGAATAGCCATACTGCGGCAGCAACATACAGGTCGGTCGGGTTTGGCTGGATCGGTAGACAGCTCCCTGTGTCGGCAGATTCCGAACAGGCAATACGTCGAATTCAGGCACACGGCCAGCACACCGGTCCTACGCTTCTACACGGGCCTTTTCGGGTGTCGATGGGGACGAGCATGATCGTTGACAGCAAACATCAGCAGGCAGGTCATGCTGCTGTGTGCGCGGACGGCAACCCGACAGCCTGCTCGACGCCGATACATGATCGGCCCTTGGCTTTCGGAGGTCCCGCAACGTCGGGGCTAACTCGTGGACCGCCCGTCTGGCCCGGTGTAACTGCGCTCCGCGCGCGAAATTCTCTGCTCGATCAATGCCTGTCTGTGTTGCCGCAGTACCTGATGTCCGACCGGAGAAATACCGTGAACCAAGCGCTACCTGTCGTGTCGCTCGAACGCACCCCTGACACAAAGCCTTTCGGCCTAGATCTGAAGCGGCGGATGCGGGAATGCGACGAGTTCTTCCGATTACCCGAACTCGCGCACCTGTCCCCGCAACGCCGCCGCAGCGCGTTGGAACAGCTCCAACAAACCGGCAGCTACGTGCAGACCGCCGAGGAGATCCTCATCGGCGCCAAGCTCGCTTGGCGCAACCACGCCCGCTGCGTCGGGCGAAAACATTGGCGATCACTGAAATTGCTCGACGCACGGCGGGTGCGCTCGGCCCGCGACCTCGCCGAGGTCTGCTGGCAGCACTTGCATATGGCGACCAATGGCGGCGCCATCCAATCGATGATCACCGTCGGACCACCGCGCCAGGCCGACGGCCGTGAATTCCGCATTGTCAGCTCACAACTCATCCGCTACGCCGGATACCGCAATGGTGACGGCACTGTGACCGGCGATGCCGCCAATATCGCGATCACCGAACTCGCCGTGAAACTCGGTTGGCGCGGCGCGGGCACCCCCTTCGACGTCCTGCCGGTGCTGATCAGCACCCCGGACGAGCCGATCCGCTGGTTCGATGTCCCGCCCGAGTTGGCCCGTGAGGTCGAGTTGGAACATCCCGAATTCGACTGGTTCGCCGGACTCGGACTGAAATGGCATGCATTGCCCGCGGTTTCGAATATGAACCTGGAGGTCGGCGGCATCACCTACCCGTTCGCGCCGTTCAACGGCTGGTATCTGGGCGCCGAGATCGGCGCACGCAACCTCAGCGACACCACCCGCTACAACATGCTGCCGCTCATCGCCGAAATGATGTGCCTGGACACCAGGACCGAACGCTCACTGTGGCGCGACCGGGCACTGGTGGAACTGAATCGTGCGGTGTTGCACAGCTTTCGGAAGTCGGGGGTGTACATCGTCGACCATCACACCGTTGCCAAACAGTTCTGCGACCACGTCAACCGCGAGCAGGCCGCGGGCCGGAAATGTCCGACGGACTGGAGCTGGGTCAATCCGCCGATCTCATCCGGTCTGACCCCGACCTTCCACCGCTATTACGACGAACCCGAACCGGATCTGCGGCCCAACTTCGTGCGGCGGGATTTCGACGGCGAGGACGGAATCTGATCTCCGTTTGCCAGCGGCAGTGCTCTCTCGCGGCGTTCGAAGCGGCGCGTGCTTCACGGACGTTTTCCGGTGGCCGGACGATCGTGACGAAAGTCTGACATGGCGGCCCGGTTGCGCGAAAAGTTGCGGGTCTGGCAGCAGAATCGGGTTCATGACCTTGGAAAACCGTGGTTTGGGCCGGGAATTGCGGCTGTGCTCGGGGTGGCGTTGATATGCGGGTGCTTTTGACCGGGGCCGCCGGGTTCATCGGGGCGCGAGTGCATCGGGAGTTGGCCGATGCGGGGCATGATGTGGTCGCCGTCGACATGATGCTGCCGGCCGCACACGGAGTCGGCGCCCGAGCGCCGGAGCATGTGCGGGTGCTCGATGTGCGTGATCCGGATGCGTTGGATTCGGTATTGCGCGGGGTTGATGTGGTGTGTCATCAGGCGGCGGTGGTCGGGGCCGGGGTCAGTGCGCAGGATGCGCCCGCCTATGCGAGCCATAACGACCTCGGGACGGCGGTTCTGCTGGCGGCGATGGATCGGGCCGGATGTCGGCGGTTGGTGCTGGCTTCGTCGATGGTGGTCTATGGGGAGGGACGGTATCGGGGCGTGCGGCCCGGGGCGGTCGAGGTCGGAGTGCGCAGGCGGGGGGATCTCGAGAAGGGGATGTACGAGCATCGGGATCCGGATTCGGATGCGGTGCTGAGTTGGGCGGCGGTGCCCGAGAACGCGCCGCTGCGCCCGCGCAGTCTTTATGCGGCGGCGAAGGTGGCGCAGGAGCACTATGCGGCCGCGTGGGCCGCGGTGACCGATTCCGGAGTGACCGCGCTGCGCTATCACAATGTCTACGGCCCCGATATGCCGAGGGATACACCGTATTCCGGTGTCGCGGCGATATTCCGGTCCGCACTGGAGTCGGGAAAACCGCCGCAGGTATTCGAGGATGGCAGGCAGGCACGGGATTTCGTCCATGTCAGCGATATCGCGGCGGCGAATCTCGCGGCGGTCGAATATCCGCACACCGGGTTCCTGCCGCTCAATATCGCCTCGGGACGGCCGATCACCATCGGCGCGGTCGCCACTGCCCTCGCCGCGGCTCGCGGCGGGCCGGAACCGGAGATCACCGGACGCTACCGGCCCGGCGATGTGCGCCACATTGTCGCCAGTCCCGAACAGGCGCAACGCATTCTGGGATTCACCGCGCAGGTGGATCCGCTCGACGGCCTGGCCGAATTCGCCTTCGCACCGTTGCGCGCGGTCGCCGGGGCGGGTGCGCCGCTGATGTGACTCAGTTTCCGCTGAGGGGCAGCCGAACCTCGAAGCGGCAGCCCTGGTCGCGGTTCTCGGCGGTGATATCGCCGTGGTGGGCTTCGACCAGTCCGGCCGCGATTGCGAGGCCCATACCGCTGCCGGAGGACACGCCGTCGGAGGCGACGGGGGAGCGGGCGGCGGTGCCGCGGTAGGCGACCTCGAAGATGCGCGGCAGGTCGGCCTCGGCAATACCCGGTCCGGTGTCGTCGACCCGCGCCCAGGCCTGGCCATCGGCGGTGCCAGCGGAGATCGCGACCTGGCCGCCGGGCGGGGTGTGGGCAATGGCATTGGAGACGAGGTTGGTCAGTACCCGGCCGAGGGCGCGGTCGCTGGCCGCGACGACGATTTCGGAGTCGGGTTGTTCGGCGCGCAGCAGGACCTTGGCGCGTTCGGCGTTCGGGCGATTGGCGGCGAGCACTTCATCGATCAGTTCGCGCAGATCGACCGGCTCCAGTTCCAATCGCAATGCGCCCGCATTGATCTTCGACATCTCGAACAGATCGTCGACCATGACCGAGAGCCGATCCGTCTCGCGCACGATCTGTTCGGCATAGCGCGCCACATCGGCGGTGCCGGTGAGCACGCCGTCCGCAAGCCCCTCGGCCATCGCGCGAATGCCCGCCAGCGGGGTCCGCAGATCGTGACTCACCCAGGCGACGAGTTCGCGGCGGGAGCGTTCGGCCATCCGTTCCTGTTCGCGGATCTGCTTCTCCCAGACAGTTTTTCGGGCCTGTTCCCGCCCGAGCAGCAGGGCGGCGGGTACGGTGACCGCCGCGACCACCGCGAGTACGACGGCGGTGCGCTCCAGTTCGTCGGTGAACATCAACCCGCTGACCCCGATGACGCCCGCCAGCGTGGACAGGGTCGGGATCAGCACCAGCACCGCCATGCTGGTGGTCATGGAACGATTGCTGGTGGCGCGCAGGATCACCGCGCCGACGGCGACGATCGGGAGCGAACAGGCCAGCGCGTAGGCAATCAGTTGGACGGTGTCTTCAGGCACTGGATTCTCCATTCCGGCCCCAGATGTAGCCGCGACCCCACACCGTCTCGATCCGGTGCCGGTCGCCGAGTTTCGCGCGTAACCGCTTGATATGCACAGTGACGGTGGACAAATCGCCGAAATCCCAACCCCACACCTTGGCCAGCAATTCCTCGCGGCTGAACACCTGGTGTGGATGGCGCAGCAGGAAGACGAGCAGATCGTATTCGCGCGCGGTCAGATCCACCGGCACGCCGTCCACCAGCGCCGACTGCGAATCCGGCCGCACCTCGACGGCACCGTCGCGCAGCACCTCCGTGCCCGGCTGCCGAATCGCCTGCGAACGCCGCAGTACCGAGGCGACGCGCAGCGCAAGTTCGCGGGCGCTGAACGGTTTGGTGACATAGTCGTCGGCGCCCGCCTCCAGGCCGAGCACCCGATCGTCCTCGTCGCCGAGCGCGGTGAGCAGGATGATCGGAGTGTCCGGCCGCGGCCCCGAGCGCACCGCGCGGCAGATCTCGATGCCGTCGGGGGCGGGCATCATGACATCGAGGACGGCCAGTTCGACGGGGTCGCCGGTGGGGTCGGTGAGTTGGGCCATGGTCGATGGGCCGTCCGCGGTCTCCACGACGGTCAGCCCGTCACGTTCGAGATAGCGCCGCACCACATCACGGACCAATGGGTCGTCGTCGGCGATCAGAATGCTCATGGCTTACCAATTCGTCAGGATCGTGTGGGCGAGTACCAGGGTGCCGAGCGCTTGGACGAACAGCCAGACTCGGACGGTGGACCGCGGCAGAAACGCGGTCGCGGCCATGAGCCAGATGTCGAACGGCAGCCAGATGCGCTCGGTCTCCGCCTTGCTCAGGCCACTGAGGTCTGCCACCAATATCGCGCACAAACCCGCCGCCACCAAGAGCGCGGTCGGATCGCGTGGTTTGCGCGGGTGCGATAGCGTGCCCGGCAGCCCGGCGGCGGTGGCCAGGCCGACCACACAGACGGTGGCGGCGAGGTTCGCCCACACCCAGTACCCATAGGGACGCTCGGCGGCGATGCCCTGGTAGTAGCGCTCGACCACCAGGTGATATCCGTCGAGCCACCAGAAACCGGCCGCGGTGAAGGCCGCCACGACGAGCAGCGCGCCGAGTAGCGCGGGCAGCAGCGGTCGGGCGGTTCGGCCCGCGATCAGCACCGCGACGGCCGGTACGGCCATGATCACGAGGCCGTAGCTGAGATAGATTCCCAGGCCGAAGAGCACACCGGAAGCTACGGCGATCCACCGGCGTCGCGGCTGCCCGACCGCGATGGCGAGCAGCGCGACCGCCCACGCCGTCACACCGGCGAACACCGCATCGGCGGAGACCGCGATCCATACCGCGGCCGGCGCTATCGTCAAGAACGGCAGAGCCTTTCGGGCCCGATCCTCGGCGCCGAGCGTGCGCAGCGTGACCGCGACCGCGACAATCGCGCTCGATCCGATGAGCAGGCAGGCCAGCCCGGCCCAGCCTCCGCCGCCCAGGCCGATGCGATCGAGCAGTACGAAGAACAGCAGTGCGCCGGGCGGATGCCCGGACACGTGGGTGGTCCACGAATCCGGTTGGAAATCCAGGATGCGGCCGGAGAAGCCGCGCAGCATCGCCGGGATATCGCGGACACCGGGCACCTCGTGCAGATACTCGTGCGAGGTGGTGAGCCGTCCCGCGAATCCACGCTGCCAGCCGTCGATCATGGCCAAGGCGAATGCCCAGGTCACGGAGGTTAGCCAGGACAGGGTCAGCAGGCGACGCCAGGGCAGCCGCCCGGCCAGCACGGGACCGAAACGGATGATCAGTATCGCGATGGCGATGGCCGGTACCGAACCCCAGCCGACGTGCGTCAACCAGTCGCCGAAGAGCGGGGCTGCGCCCGCGTAGAGCTTGCTCCGCCAGTGTTCGCTGGAAATTCGCGGAATAAGGAATGCTGCTAATACAAGCGCAGCGCCGATGCCCGCGCCCACCAGTTCGCTCGGTACCCGGCCACGTGGGCGCGCCACGGCCTCCGTCACGTCATGCACGAACCTCACGATAGGACGGCAGCGCCCGAAAAAGCGGTGCTCGAGCGGTTCCGGGCTTTGATGTCACTGTTTCGTCAGGAGTTTCGCCGCATCGATTCGGCCCTGCTTGGCTTAGCGTCGAAACCATGACCGAGACCTTCCACAACCCGGACGGCGTGACCGTGGTCATCCCGTGCCGAGACGAAGCTGAAGCGTTGCCAGCCGTGCTCGCCGCGATTCCGGCGGGATTCCATGCGCTGGTGGTGGACAACGGCTCGACCGATGCGACGGCCGAGGTCGCGCGCCGGTGCGGTGCTGCCGTGGTATCCGAGGCGCGGCCCGGGTACGGGGCCGCGGTGCAGGCCGGAATCGCCTCCGCCGGTACGGATTTGATCGCCTTTCTGGACGGCGACGGATCGATGGATCCGGGTGAGCTGGCGCCCCTGGTCGACTTGGTGCGTGCGGGTGCGGATCTCGCGGTCGGCCGGCGTAAGCCGGTGCGCCGGGGCGTGTGGCCGTGGCATGCGCGACTGGGCAATCTCGTCATCGCCGGGCGACTGCGCCGCCGCTACGGGCTGCCCGTGCACGATATCGGTGCCATGCGGGTGGCCCGTCGAACCGCGCTGCTCTCCCTCGGCCCGCTGCACAGCCGCTCCGGCTATCCACTGCACCTGCTGATCGGTGCGGCGGGTGCGGGCTGGCGCGTGGTCGAGCGCGATATCGCGTATCGACCACGGGCAGGCGGTGTTTCGAAGGTCTCCGGATCGTGGCTCGGCACCCTGCGTGCCACCCGGGACTTCCTGGCGGTGCTGCGATGAATTACCGCCGCCCGTCGCCCGTGGCAGCGACACTGCTCGTGCTGGCCAAGGCCCCGATTCCCGGACTCGCCAAAACGCGGCTGACACCGCCGCTTTCGCCGCGCGACGCGGCCCGGGTCGCCGCGGCATCGCTGCTGGACACCTTGGCATCGATGTCGCGCAGTCCCGTCGCGCACCATATCGTCGCGTTCACCGGGGCGCTCGCCGACGCCGAATACGCCGATGAAGTGGCAAGGGCGTTGACCGATTTCGAGGTCATTCCGCAGCGCGGCGCATCCTTCGGCGAGCGCCTGGCCAATGCCCACGCCGATGCCGCGCGGCACGGACTGCCGGTACTGCAGATCGGCATGGACACACCGCAGATCGGTTCGGACGTACTGACCTGGGCCGCTCGCGAGCTGGTCCTGCGCGGTGACGCACTGCTCGGCCCCGCCGATGACGGCGGCTGGTGGGCGCTCGGGCTGCCGACGCCGCGGGCGGCTCGCACGTTGGTCGAGGTGCCCATGTCGACCGACCGGACCGGCGAACTCACCCGAGATGCCATGCTGCGCTGCGATCTTCAGGTGCGTGCCCTGCCGCGCTACAACGATGTCGATACCTTTGCCGACGCCCTGGAGGTGGCCGCCGCATCCGATGGCCGGTTCGCCCGGCTGGTCCAGCAACTGCACCGCTCCCTACTGGCATCCCGATGAGCGGCATCGATATCTTCGATCTCGCGCTGACGGGCGAGGACTGCTGGGTGCGCGATACCGATGGCCGACGCCACCGGCTGCGGACCCGGCGCTGGCTGGGTTTCGACGCTGCCGACAGCCGCGCCGATACCGCGCTGACCTGCTGCTGCGACGGACCGACGGTGGACCTGGGATGCGGCCCGGGACGGCTGGTAACGGCACTGCTGCGGCGCGGCGTCATCGCACTCGGGGTCGACATCTCGCCGATGGCCGTCGCGGCCACCAGATTTCGTGGTGCACCGGCATTGCGGCGCGATCTGTTCGAACCGCTGCCCGGGTCCGGCCGCTGGTCCTACGCGATTCTGGCGGACGGCAATATCGGCATCGGTGGCGATCCGGTGCGCATACTGACCCGCGCGGGTGAACTGCTCGCCCGCGATGGCATCGCGGTTGTCGAATTCGCCCGCCCCGGCACCGGTGTGGTGTCGCATCCGATTCGGCTGGAGACGAGAACCCGAGTGGGGGAATGGTTTCCGTGGGCGCGCGTGGGTGTGGATTGCGCGGAGGACCTGGCCGTGGCGGCGGGATTTCGGGTGCTGGCAGCCATGGAGGTGTCCGGTAGGTACATCGGGTGGCTGCGTTGGGGCGGGCATTCGATGTATACGGCGAGCAATCGGTGGGCGTCATGACGAATACACGCGGTGCGATGCTCCGAACCAGTGCGTTGGCCCGCCTGGCACACCGTCTCGCGACTGTGCTGCGGCCGTCGCGAGTTCGCGCGAACGCAGGTATTGCGACCGGTGCGGGGGCACAAGCGATGCGCCCGACATCCGCACGTGGCCCCGAGGTCGCGAGTCGGGTGGGCAGCGCGCTCGGCACCGCGATCCTGGTCTGCTTCCTGACCGGTCTATTGAGTCACTGGATCCAGCATCCGCCGAGCTGGTTCTGGTGGCCCGCCCATCCCGTCTGGCTGTACCGGGTCACCCAGGGCACCCATGTGATCACCGGGGTCGCCGCCATCCCACTGCTGCTGGTGAAGCTGTGGGCGGTGTACCCCAGGCTGTTCCGGCGTCCGATCATCGGTTCGCCATTGCGAATGCTCGAACGCGGTTCCATCGCCCTGCTCGTCGGCGCGACGATCTTCCAACTGTCGACCGGCCTGATCAATATCGCCCAGTACTACCCGTGGAAATTCTTCTTTCCCACCGCGCATTACGCCATGGCCTATATCGCCGTGGGCGCACTCGCGGTGCATGTGGCGGTCAAACTGCCCGTTATCCGCGACGCACTGCAACGCCCGCTGACCGACCCCGAAGTCGAATCGGGCGCCGGGACTCCAGGGCCGGAGACCACACCCCATATCTCGCGGCGCGCAGTGCTGACCGGTGCGGGTCTTGCCGCCGTTGCCGCAGGTTTGGCCGTTGCGGGACAGACCGTCCCCTTCCTCCGCTGGGCCGCCGTGCTCGCGCCGCGCAGTGGGCATGGGCCGCAAGGGGTTCCGGTCAATCGATCGGCCGCGGCGGCGGGCGTCGGTGATCGGGCCCGCGATGCCGGGTACCGGCTGACGGTCACGGTGGGCGATCGGAAGCGCCAGTTCACCCGGGACGAACTGCTATCGCTGCCGCAGACTCGGGCCAGCCTGCCGATCGCCTGCGTCGAGGGCTGGAGTGCGAGTGCCGACTGGTCCGGTGTTCGCCTGCTGGACCTGCTCGCAGCGGTCGGTAACTATCCCGGCGGGGATGTGCGATTCCGCTCTCTGGAGCAGACCGGTATCTACGGCAGTTCCGTGCTCCCACAACGTCATGTCGTCGATGCGAGCACGTTGGTCGCGCTGGCCGTCAATGGCGAAACCCTCGACCTCGATCACGGCTACCCCTGCCGCCTCATCGCCCCCAACCGACCCGGTGTCCTGCAAACCAAATGGCTGTCCGAAATCGAGGTCCTGTCATGACGACGGTCCGCATCCTGCTGCTCGTCGTCGGCCTGTGGTTCGGCTGGTACGGCATCAGCGCGCTATTCGATCTGCCGCCCACCGATCTCGCCTCCGCCGCAATCTGGTTCGCGGGCGGCATTCTGCTGCACGACGCGGTCTTCGCCCCGGTCTGCGCCGCCTTCGGATTGACCGCGCGCCGCCTGCTCCCACCCACTTGGTGGGCGGTCACCGCCTGCGGTGCCATCTGCTCGGTGGCCCTCGTGCTGATCGCCCTTCCGGTGCTGGACCGTCGCAATGCCATGTCGAGCAATCCGACCGTGCTGGACCGCGACTATGCCCTCGGCCTGACGGTCGCCCTGCTCCTCGTTTGGTCCCTGGTCGGCATTGCCCACGCCGTGCGGTACTGGTCCGGCCGACGGCATGCCCGCATCCGGAGAGGGGGCCTTCGGTCTCCACGAGCGGCGAAGACCGGACCGTAGCGGGTGCGCTTCACTTGCGCGGCAGGACGAGCGACGGACCGCAGTGGAGTCGAGTCCGTCGCAGGGACGCGCTCCGTCGCAGGCTCGTTTCCAGGACGCCAGAATCGGGACGGACCGTCGGATTGCCCGACGAGCCAGACGAGCACGGCAGAGGCCGATCCGGTGACGGTGTTGTCGGCAGTGCCGCTGCTGACGCGCTAACGCGCTGAGCGCCCAGGCTCATTTCCAAGAGGGAAGTACCGGGAGCGCTCCGCTCAGATCGGCCCCGTCGGATCGCCCGAGGAGCCAGGCGAGCACATCGGAGGCGGAGCCCGTGATGGTGTGATCAGGGGCCCCCGTGCCGATGGTGGCAGTGAAATCGGTATCGGTGGTGTGCACTTCGAACGCCGGTGCCGGGTCGGATCCGGCGGCATTGGCTTTGGTCAGATCCGCGGTGGCGCGGGGCAGCAGACGGGCGACGAATTCGCTCGGCCAGTCGGCAGGTTGGTAATCGGCGCCCAGGTCGACATGGTGGATCTCCACCTCCTGCAACCGCATCCAGATGACCTCGGTCGCCGGAATGGGCCTGCCCTGCCGGGTGCGCACCGTTGCCGTCCAAGCCTCCGCGGGCGTGGTCTGGGCCAGCGCGAGCCAGCGGTTCGCCGCGGCTTCGTTATCGGCCAACTGCTCGGCGAGCGGCCGCGGCGCACCCGCTTCGATATCCGCGTCCCGAAGGAACATGCTTGCGTACTGCGGAGTTTCGATACCGGTGCGGGCCCACAGCAATAGATTGACCAGACTGTCGGCATTGCGCGCCAGATGCGCCAGCACATGCCCCCGGCTCCAACCGGGCAGCAGCGAGGGCACGCTCACATCGTCTTCGAGACCACGAACCGTTTCGAACAGCCGTGCCGTGGCCTCGGCAACGGTCTCGAGCTGAACCGTGGTCTCTGCAGCGTCGCTGGTCACCCGTCCGACCCTAGCGATTCACCCCCGACCCCGCCCGAGAAACCGCGTCACGGGGCCGTGATGTGCTGCACCCAGGCCGCACAGTTCGAAATCGTGCTGTGCGTCCTCGCGGGAGCCGGGCACCGGCGCTATTCGCCGACGATCGCGTCGGCCTCGATCTCCACCAGCAGTGCGGGGGTGATCAACGCCTTGATCTCGTACATCGACGCGGCCGGCCGGATATCGCCGAATACTTCGGCGTGTGCCTTGGCGACCTCGGGCCAGCGCGAGATATCGGTGACGAAGATCCGGGTCCGAACGACATCGGCCAGACTCGCACCGGCGTCGGTGAGTGCGGAGGCGATGCGGCGCAGGGTTTCCCTGGTCTGTTCGCCGATATCGGCGCCGCCGACCGCATTGCCGCCGGGCAGCGAGGCGGTGGTGCCGCTCACCACGACCGTATTGCCGACGCGGACCGCCCGCGAGTAGCCGACGATGTCCTCGAACTCCGAGCCCGATGCGATATTCACACGATCACCCATGGCGACAGCATGACATCAACTGGTCATTCGGCCGTAGGGCTTTTGTCGGATGTACAAGGTAGGCAGACACGGTGAAAGCGCACACCCGTATTACCGCCGTCGCCGTCCTCGCCATCGGCGTGCTGGCCGCAGGCTGCTCGTCCTCGGACGGTAAGGCCGATTTCACCGTGGCCAAGGATCAGCCGCTGGTGATCTCCCTCGACGATCTGCTGGCCGCCACGGGTAGCAGCGCCGCCGTGACAATCGCCGATCCGGAACACGGCACGCTGACCCGCCGCCTCGACGGCGCACTCGTCTACCAGCCGAAGGCGGGCTACACCGGTACCGACGAACTGAAGGTCGGCACCACCGACGCGGTTCGCCTGTACACCACCGATATTCCGCCGCTCGGCGAATTCGGCGGCACAACCGTGCAGGCCAGCGGTTACGGCTCCGCGTGGACGCCGGTCCCCGGCGCACCGGGCGAGTTCTACGGCCTCACCGACCGCGGCCCCAATGTGGACGGCCCCGGCAAGAACGAGAAGCTGACGCCGACTCCGGGTTTCGTGCCCAAGATCGGCCGGTTCAAACTGGTCGGCAATCGCGCGGTGCTGCAATCCACCATCGAGTTGCACACCGCCAACGGCACCCCGTTCAACGGGCAGGTCGATACCGCGGCCAGCACCGGCGAGACCATCAAGGACCTCGCCGGAAATGTGCTGCCGCCCACCGATCACGGCCTCGACCCCGAGGGGCTGGTCGCCCTGGCCGACGGCACCTTCTGGGTCTCCGACGAATACGGCCCGTTCCTGGTGCATTTCGACGCCAAGGGTGCCGAACTCGAACGCCTCGGTCCGGGATCCGGTCTGCCCAAGGAACTTTCACTGCGCACCCCGAACCAGGGCATGGAGGGGCTGACCATCACCCCGGACGGCGGCACCCTCGTCGGCGTGGTGCAGAGCGGTCTGAAAACCCCCGACCTGGACGGTTCGGCCAAGGATGTGCCGATGACGCGCATCGTGACCGTCGACCTGAAGACCAGGGCGGTCAAGGAATTCGTGCTCCCGCTGCAGGATCCGAAGAGCACCAAGGTCGCCGACTCCGAGATCACCGCGCTCAGCGCCACCACCTTCCTGGTCGACGAGCGCGACGGCAACCTGCCCCCGAAGGCCGATAAGAAGCTGTGGACCGTCGATATCTCCGGCGCCACCGATGTCGGCCCGGAGTCGAAGGTCACGGGCGCGCACTACGATCCGGAACGCGGCGGGCTCCAGATCGCTGGCAAGCCGCTGGAGACGCTGGTCGGCACGGTCTCGACGAATGACGGCGTCGCGGCATTGCGGAAGGCGGGCATCACTCCCGTCGCCAAGACCGCGAACCTGGACTTCATCGGGCTGATCACCGGCCTGAACGCGGACGGCAAGTTCTACGGCCACGACAAGATCGAGGGCGTCGCCACTCTGGACGGCGGTAAGACCCTCTACATCGCCAACGACAGCGATTTCGGCCTCGCCGCCAGCAAGGGTGAGCAGCCGCCCTTCGGCCTGAAGCCCAAAACGCTGCCCAACGGTCTGCAGGACTCCGGCGAAATCCTCGAGATCGACACCACCAAACTGCCCGCGAAGGTCGACTCACACACCGTACGGATCAAGGTCGGCTAACCGGGAACACCTTCGACCCATTCGCGGCCTTCCAGAATCACCGCCGCCGCCAACGTGATCAACCACAGCGACATCGATCCGACCTGGATCCGCTGGGCGATCCCGAGCGCGTAATTGCCGGTCAGGTTGTCGGCGACCAGCATCCAGATGGTCGCCGCCGACCCGATCACCAGCACCACCAGACCGACCTCGCGCAGGATCCGCCAGCGGTGATAGCGGAAGGCGGCCAGGCTGAAAGCGAAGGTCGCGATGGCGATCGCGGTAACCGCGATGGTGCTGGTCAGTGCGTGCGGCTGATGTAACTGCGGGAACAGTTCGCTGCCACCGCCGCCGCATTCGGCGTTGTTCTCCGGGGTGCAATCGCGCAGCGGCAGCAGTACGTCGCCGACGGTCGCGGCGCCGAAGCAGAACAGCGCGATCCAGCCGATGGTGGTGAATCTGCGGCGCGGAAATAACAGCAGCCCGGCGATCGCCGCTGGCATCAGCAGCAGGCCGACGATCTTGTCGGCGGTGGCGAATACTTCGCGGTGCGGTTTGCCCTCGGCATCGAGTTCACTGAGGAACGAGTTCACCGGATCGACATCGATCTTCAGTACGAACTCGAGCAACCAGGAGGAATAGCAGAATCCGGCGATCGCGATCGCCGCCGCGATCAGCCCGCAGGCCACCAGGACGTGTCGTTCGGCGATCCTCCGGCGATCAATCACTGGACCATTCTCCGCCTCCTCGCTGGTCCGGTGTTCAACAGTAGGTCAGTGTGTCCTAACCGACAGCTCTTTCGCACACCTCATTACCAACCCGGGCACAGCGTTCTGTCAGGTCCGTTCGTGATGCTGGACATACCTAAGGAGGTTCCCATGATCGGATTCGCGACGGCCGTCGCCGGGTTGATGGTGCTGGCGGTAATGGCGGTGTCGGGCTACCTGGCCGCGCACGCACCGCGCACGCTGGTGCGGGTACCGCAGCGCCGCTAGCGACTGCTTGCCGGTGTCAGTTGGCCCGCTCGGCCAGCTTGGCCTGGACCCGGTCCGCCGCCGCGGCCGCGTCCTCGTGTTCCCATACCCGCACCACCTGCCACCCCGCCGCGGCCAGCGCCGCATCGGTGGCCCGGTCACGGGCGACATTGCCGCTCAACTTGTCCGCCCACCACTGCGAGTTGTGCTTCGGATCGGTCGCGTGCTGCGGACAGCGATGCCAGAAACACCCGTCGACATAGACCGCGACCCGCAGCCGGGGAAATACCAGATCCGCGCGCCGTCGCTGCCCGCGCAGCGGCGCGCGGTCGACGAAATAGCGCAAGCCGCGCCGGTGCAGTTCCCGGCGCAGCGCGAGTTCGGGGCCGGTTCCGGTGCGCCGCTGGCGGGCCATCCGGGCACTCGTCGCGGCATCGGTCGGTGGCCGCCGATTCGTACTCATGACCGTCCGAACCTCATGCCGCCCAGCCGCCCATTCGATCGAGATGACTCTCCACATCGGCCAGAAATCCGGGCGGGAACCGTAGGTTGCCCATTCCGGTGCGGCGCAGGAATCCGGCGGTCGCACGGGCGGAGAGCAGCCGCGCATCGGTGAGGAAGTGGTGCAGATCCTCATACGGCTCGTGCACCGGCCAGGTCGAGACCGGCACCCGATAGGCCGCGCCCGCCCGGCCCCACGCGGCGACCGGCCACGGCCGCCCCGGCGGCAGCGGCTCATCGCCGGAAATCGGCTCGCGCGGTGCGGCCAGCCGGGCGCCGACCCAGGACGCCATCCGCACACTCACGGCATTGCCGATCAGCTTCCACCGGTGTCCGTGCCGGATGCCCGGCACCGAGGTCGCCGGTTCGGTCCAGTCGGCAGCGAAGCCCTGCAGCCGCTCACCGTCCACGATGCCCGGCGTGACGATCTCGCCCGAGGGCAACCGCACCGCGGGCGGACTCGCGATGCCCAGCGCCGAACCGCCCTTGAGAGTCGGGATCGCGTTCACCGCCCAGCCGAGTCCGCGCACGCCCTCGGTCCAGTAGAAGCCGCACGGATCCTGTTCCGGGTCACCGAGATCGAGCGATCCGGCATCATCGCCGAACAGCACCCGGCGCGGATCCTCGGTGCGCGAGGCCAGCATCAGCACCCGCTGGCGGCGCTGTGGCAGCCCGAAGGCCCGCGCGTCGACCACCCGGTATGCCCAGGTGTAGCCGAGTTCCTCCAGCGCGCCGGTGATATGCCGCATGGCCGCACCGCGACCCAGCTGCAGCATGAACGGCACATTCTCGATCAGCAGCCAGCGCGGCCCGCGCTGTCGGCGCACCAGCCGGAACACCTCGTCCACGAGTCCGGAGCGTTTTCCGGTGATGCCAGCGGTGCGCCCGGCCTGGGAGAGGTCCTGACACGGAAATCCGGCGGCGACCAGTTCGGTACCGGCGGGCAGGGCGCGCAGCCGAGTGATGTCGGCGTGCAAGGGAATTCCGGGAAAGCGTGTCGCGAGCACCGCCTGCGCACCGGGATCGATCTCGCAGAGCAGCTCGGTGTGCCAGCCATGGTTGCCGAGGCCGAGCTCCAGCCCGCCGATACCGGCGAACAGCCCGACCATCCGCCCGCCCGTCACAGTCTTCCCTTCTCACGGTTGCTCGCGGATCGCTCGGAACCACCAGCGCTGCGTCTCCGCTGAGCAGGTTACTCGAGCGGTCACGGCCACGACCTGGCGACAGCCACGGTAGTGTGTCGTGCACTCGGTCCGATCGGTTGCCCCGGTAGTGCTCACGGTCGAATCGCGTATGCACGGCCGTTCGACGGCAGCAGGCATACTTCGAGCTTCCGCTCCTGCTGACCCCTCCGGCGCTCCAGCGTCGACGCGCAGTTCCCGGTTTATCCCAAAGTGTGACGCCAGGAAAGTGAGCGAAATGCAGATTCCGTTTACCAAGAACGGGAACTATCCCGATGTGGTCGTGACCAGTCTGGCGGCGACCACCTCGATAGCTGGTGATGTCGACTCCACCTGGAAGGGGTTGCTCAATGGCGAGAGCGGCATCGATGTCCTCGAGGACAGCTTCATCGAGCAGTTCGAACTACCGGTGCGCATCGGCGGACACCTGAAGGTCAAACCGTCGCAGAACCTCACCCGGCAGGAGACACAGAACCTGTCGTATGTGGAACAGATGGCCCTGATGCTGGCGCGCGAGGTCTGGCGCAATGCGGGCAGCCCCGAGGTGGACAGGAACCGGCTCGGTGTCGCCATCGGCACGGGACTCGGTGGGGGCGAATACATCACCGACGCGCGGGACCGGCTGCAGAACGGCGGCTACCGCAAGGTGCCGCCGCTGACGGTGCAGCGCATCATGCCCAACGGTTCGGCCGCCTGTGTCGGCATGGAACTCGGCGCACGCGCGGGCGCGATCACCCCGGTCTCGGCCTGCTCGTCGGGTTCGGAGGCGATCGCCAAGGCCTGGCAGATGATCGTCATGGGCGATGCCGACATGGTGGTCGCCGGTGGTGTCGAGGGCTCCATTCAGGCGGTGCCGATCGCGGCGTTCACCATGATGCGCGCGATGAGCACCCGCAATGAGGACCCGAGGGCCGCCTCGCGACCGTTCGACAAGGACCGCGATGGATTCGTCTTCGGCGAGGCGGGCGCGATGATGGTCATCGAGACCGAAGAGCACGCCAAGGCGCGCGGCGCGACCATTCACGCACGCTTGCTGGGCGCCGGAATCACTTCTGACGCTTTCCATCTGGTCGCACCGGATATCGATGGCAAGGGTGCCGCGCGGGCGATGACCAGGGCCATGCAGAAGGCCGGAATCTCCAAGCGCGATGTCACCCATGTCAACGCGCACGCGACCGCCACTCCGATCGGCGATACCGCCGAGGCGCAGGCCATCAATGCCGCCGTCGGCGACCATGCGTCGGTCTACGCGCCCAAATCCGCGCTCGGCCATTCGATCGGCGCGGTCGGGGCGCTCGAATCGGTGCTCACCGTGCTCACCGTGCGCGACGGCATCGTTCCGCCGACGCTGAATCTGGACAACCAGGATCCGGAGATCTATCTCGACGTGGTCAAGGGGCGGGCCCGACCCGGCCGGATCGATTACGCCGTCAACAACTCGTTCGGTTTCGGCGGGCACAACGTGGCGATCGCCTTCGGACGGTACTGAGCACCGTCGGTCGGCGCACCTGCTAGCCTTCCCGACGCTTCGTTATCGACCTGTGTTCGGTGTAACCGCATGGCCTGAGTGCCTGCGTTGGCAAAAGGATAAGGCGATGATCGACGAAACCTTCGACGACTATTTGGACGATCAGGGCAATATCAAGATCCGTGGCGACAAGACCCTGATCGACTTCGTCGACAAGCACAGCGCGGAGAACGGCGATGAGCTCGCCTACCGCTATATCGACTACTCGCGGGAACGCGACGGCGAGTACGTCGATCTCACCTGGCACGAATTCGGCATTCGGCTGCGTGCCGTCGCGGCCCGGCTGCAGCAGGTGACACAGCCGGGCGATCGGGTGGCCATCCTCGCCCCACAGGGGCTGGACTATGTCGTCTCGATATTCGCGGCGGTCTACGCGGGCAATATCGCGGTCCCGCTGTTCGATCCGGAGGAGCAGGGCCATACCGATCGACTGCGCGCGGTGCTCGGTGACTGCACGCCAGCGGCCATTCTCACCGTCGGCTCGGCCGCGGCGGGCGTGCGGAACTTCTTCCGGCATCTCCCGGCGGCACAACGGCCGCGCATTATCGCCGTCGACGCCATTCCGGACAGTGTCGGATCGAGCTGGGTGCGGCCGGAGATCAATATCGATAGTGTCGCCTACCTGCAGTACACCTCGGGGTCCACGCGGACACCGGCCGGTGTCGAGATCACCCACCGCGCGGTCGGCACCAATCTCTTGCAAATGATCGATGCCATTGGTGTAGAAGAGAATTCACGTGGTGTCACCTGGCTGCCGCTATTTCACGATATGGGTCTGCTATCGGTGATCCTGCCGACAATCGGCGGTGGATTCATCACCATCATGTCGCCGAGTGCGTTCGTGCGGCGACCCTATCGCTGGATCAAGGAATTGGCCGCCGCCTCCGATGGCGCCGGAACCTTCGCCGCCGCACCGAATTTCGCGTATGAGCATGCCGCCGCCCGCGGTAAGCCGAAAGCCGATGAGGAACTCGATCTTTCGAATGTGATCGGATTGATCAACGGCAGTGAGCCGGTGTCGGTGTCGTCGATGCAGAAGTTCAATGCGGCGTTCGCGCCGTACGGTCTGCCCGCGACCGCGATCAAGCCCTGCTACGGCATGGCCGAGGCGACGCTGTTCGTCTCGGCGACCAAGGCCGAGGACGAGGCCAAGGTCGTCTACGTCGATCGCAATGAGCTCAATGCGGGCCGCATGGTCGAAGTGCCAAGGGGCACCGAGAATTCGATCGCGCAGGTGTCGTGTGGCTTTGTCGCACTATCGCAGTGGGCGGTGATCGTCGATCCGGAGACCGGTATCGAGCGCGAAAACGGCGAGGTCGGCGAGATCTGGCTGCACGGCGACAATATGGGCATCGGGTATTGGGGTCGGCCGCAGGAGACCGCGGCGACCTTCCAGAACACCCTGGCGCGCCGACTGCCGGAGGACAGTCACGCGCAGGGCACCGATCCGGACGCCCAGTGGATGCGCACCGGCGATTTCGGCGTCTATCTCGACGGCGAGCTGTACATCACCGGCCGGGTGAAGGATCTGGTGATCGTCGACGGGCGCAACCACTATCCGCAGGATCTGGAGTTCTCGGCCCAGGAAGCCAGCACCGCGCTGCGGCCCGGATTCATCGCGGCGTTCTCGGTGCCCGCGAATCAGTTGCCCGCGTTGGTCTTCGAACAGGGCAGTCGTTCGGGGCTCACCTTCGACGCCGATAACACCTCGGAGCAACTGGTCATCGTGGCCGAGCGTGGCACCGGTGCGGCGAAACTGGATCCGGAGCCGATCGTGGACATTGTGCGCGCGGCCATCGCGCAGCGCCACGGCGTGACCGTGCGCGATATCCTGCTGGTCCCGGCCGGTTCGATCCCGCGCACCTCCAGCGGCAAGATCGCCCGACGGGCCTGCCGCGCCGCATATCTGGCGGGCACGCTGCGCGGGGGCTATCAACAGCAGGACTTTCCGGATGCGCCGACGGAGCAGGAGCACACGAGCGTCCGAGTTCGGTGACTGCGGCCCGTACCATCGAAGTAGCGCATATCGGCGCCCGGAATCCGGGCGCCGATGCCGTCTGCGGGTGGTGCTGATCGGGGATTGCCGGAGGGGCTTGACCTCGAGGTCACTCGAGGTTGTTGGCTGTGGGCGTGGCGGAAAATCGGTTGGCCGATCTCGGGACTGATGCCACCCTGAAATGTCGGACCCCGGTGCGAACATCACTGGGAGATCCGTTCGCGACTCCAGCCAAACCACGGGACCACGAGGGGGAGCTTTGTCCGTCACGCTCGATACGCGGTCGGCCGATACGGAGGTCGACAGACCTGAGCGACCTGCCGCCGCGGCGTCGGGTCGCCTGCATTCGCTGCGCCGGTTCCTGCCGTATCTGCGGCCGCATCGGACTGCACTGCTCGGCGCGACCGGGCTCGCGGCGGTCGCCGCCTTGACCGCGATCATGATCCCGCTGGTCATCGCGCGGATCATCGACGGTCCGATTCAGCGGCGCGATTTCGCGGGTGTCGTGCTGCCGGTGCTGGCCGTGTTGCTGCTCGGTCTGGTCGAGGCGTTCGGGGTGTGGGGACGCCGGTGGCTCATCGCGAAACCGGCGGCCCAGTTCGAGATCGCCATGCGCGCCAAGATCTTCCGCAAGCTGCAGACCTTGTCGATCGGACGCCACGATGCCTGGGAGTCCGGGCAGCTGCTGTCCCGGGCGATCGACGATATGAGCACCATGAAGCGGTTCGTGGCGTTCGCGGGGCCGTTCCTGATCATCCACTGCATTGTGATCCCGGTCGGTCTGCTCGTGCTGTTCGCGCTGAGCTGGCAGGTCGGGCTGATGTTCGCGATTGTCGCGCTGCCGCTGACCTATGTCTGCCTGCGGTTCGAGCGCCGCTACGCGGTCGCCTCGCGGCGTTCCCAGGATCAGTCCGGCGATCTGGCCACCACCGCCGAGGAGTCGGCGCAGGGCATCCGGGTGCTCAAGGCATTCGGTCGCGGTGGATTCTTCGGTGGGCGGTTCACCGCACAGTCACGTGCGCTGCAACAGACCGAACTGTTCAAGGTGCGGCTGGACGCCACGCTGTGGTCGGCAATGGTGAGCCTGCCGCAGTTGGCCATCGCCTTCGCGCTCGGCTACGGCGGATACGCCGTCGCGCACCACACCATGACACTGGGCACCCTGGTCGCTGGCATCACCCTGGCGACCTTCCTGCAGTGGCCGATCATCTGGACCGGCTTCCTGCTCGCCGAATGGAACGACGCGCGCACCGCGGCCGACCGCTTCTGGGAGATCATCGACACCCCGGTCGATATCACCGATCCCGCGGATCCGGTCGCGCTGCCCGAGCGAATCGTTGGCGAATTGGCTCTGCACGGTGTGCGTTTCGCCTTTCCCGAAGCAAAAGGTGAAGTACTGCACGATATTTCGCTGAAGGTGCGGCCCGGTGAGACGGTGGCACTGGTCGGCGCGACCGGTAGCGGAAAGACGGCGCTGCTCAATCTGATTCCGCGGCTCTACGATGTGACCGGCGGCGCCATCACCATCGACGGCATCGATATCGCCTCGATGCGGGTCGCCGATCTGCGCTCGCTGGTCTCGGTGGCATTCGAGGAGCCGGTGCTCTTCTCGGCGAGTGTGCGGGAAAACGCCGCGCTCGGCGATCCGGAGGCCGGTGATGACGATGTGTGGCGCGCGCTCGATGTCGCCCAGGCCACCGACTTCGTGCAGGACCTGCCGTGGGGCCTGGATACCAGGATCGGCGAGCAGGGGCTGAGTCTGTCCGGAGGTCAGCGCCAGCGGCTGGCACTGGCCCGCGCGGTGCTCGCGCGCGCAGGTACGGGCGAGCGGACTCGGATCATGGTGCTCGACGACCCGCTCTCCGCACTCGATGTGGAGACCGAGGAGCGCGTGCAGGAACGGTTGCGCACGGTGCTGGCCGGTGCCACCACGCTGCTCGTGGCGCACCGGCCCTCGACCGCGGCACTCGCCGACCGGGTGGCGCTGCTCGCCGACGGCCGGATCATCGCCGAGGGTGCCCACGATCAACTGTTGAAGACCAGCAGTCGCTATCGCGAACTGATGGGAGGTGAATCATGACCACAACCGAAACCGCTGTCCCCGCCGACGATTCGGCCCAGCGCGACGAGGTCGCCGATTGGCGCGGCATCGCCAATGAGGACAAAGAGGTGACCGAGACCGGAAATCTGGTGCTGGCCGGTCGATCCCGGCGGCTACTGCTGAGCCTGGTCCGGCCGTATCGCAAGCTCGCGATCCTGGCCATGGTGCTGATCGTGCTCGATAACGCCGCGATGGTCTCGGCGCCGCTGTTCGTCGCGCACGGGCTCGACACCGGCATCGCCAAGGGGGCCGAGGGGGACTGGGTGCCGCTGGCGCTCACCGTGGCCGGTTATCTGGGTGCGATCGGGCTCGGCGTATGCACCACCTTCGTGTTCCTGCGGATCTCCGGAAAGCTCAGCCAGAGCGTGCTTTTCGATCTGCGGGTCCGGCTGTTCGCGCATATGCAGCGGCTCAGCGTCGCCTTCCACGAGCAGTACACCTCCGGCAAGGTCGTGGCCCGGCTGACCGGCGATATCGAGACGCTGCAGCAGCTGCTGGAGAGTGCGCTGAATCAGGCACTGAGCGCCATCCTTTCGGTGCTGACCATCGCGGTGCTGCTGATCTACCTCGATCAGACGCTCGCCGCCATCGTGCTGCTCGGATTCGTGCCATTGGTGCTGGTCACCCGCTGGGCCCAGCGCAGGCAGCGGGCCGGATACCGGCGCACCCGCGGCGCCATTGCGAAGGTGGTCGTGCAGTTCGTCGAGTCGATGGGCGGCATGCGCGCGGTGCAGACCTTCCGGCGCGAGGCCCGCAATGAATCGGTGCTGGCCGCCGAGGACGCCGAATACTTGCAGGCGACCACCGCCGCCATGCGCGGTATGGGCGACTACGCCGGACTCACCCGCCTGCTCGGCAATCTGACCAGGGTGATCGTCATCGTGGTCGGCGCCTGGCTGGTGATCGAGGGCAACCTCGCCGTCGGCGTCCTCGCCGCATACCTGCTGTACCTCAACGATTTCTACGGCCCCCTCGACGAACTGGCCCAGGTCTTCAACGCCTACCAATCCGCGGCCGCCGCTCTGGAAAAGATCTCCGGCGTGCTGGAGGAGGAACCCTCGGTCGAGGAACCGAGCGCCCCGATCGCATTGGCCAAGGCAACCGGCGCCGTGCGCATGAACCACGTGTGGTTCGGCTACGGATCCCCGGCCGGTGACCCGGAGGCGCCATCGGATTCCGATGCCGTACTCGAGCTGTCGGATTCGGCTGCGCGCACTGTCGCGGAAGCCGTGTCCGAGGGCTCGGGTGCAGTGCTGCCCAACGTGGCTGTCGCGAGCGCTGTGTCGGAGAGCCCTGGTGCGGTGCAGTCGAGTGTGGTTGGGCCGATCCTGGGCGACGCGGCGGTCGCGGAGCTCGAAGTCGTTGTGCCGCAAGCCGAGCAGCGCGGTCGGGCGCGTCCGGTGTTGCCGGAGTTCTCGCTGGACATCCCGGCCGGGCAGGTGATCGCGCTGGTCGGTGCGACCGGTGCGGGCAAGTCCACGCTGGCCAAGTTGCTGACGCGGTTCTATGACCCCTCCGGTGGCACGGTGAGTTTGGATGGCATCGACCTGCGACAGCTGTCCGATGTGGATCTGCGGCGCAATGTCGTGATGGTTACCCAGGAGTCGTATTTGTTCTCCGGATCGGTGGCCGACAATATCCGGCTCGGGCGGCCGGAGGCCAGCGATGCGGAGGTGTTCGCCGCGGCGCGCGCGGTCGGTCTGTACGACTTCGTGACCGCACTGCCGGAGGGTTTCGACACCGACGTGCGCAAGCGCGGCGGGCGCTTGTCGGCGGGCCAACGTCAGCTGGTGGCGTTCGCCAGGGTATTCCTCGCCGATCCCGCGGTGATCGTGCTGGACGAGGCGACCTCGAGCCTGGACATTCCGAGCGAGCGGCTGATCCAGCGGGCACTGGAAACGGTGCTGCGCGATCGCACCGCCGTGATCATCGCGCACCGGCTGTCCACGGTCGCGATCGCCGACCGGGTCCTGGTGCTGGAGTCCGGCCGGATCGTCGAGGACGGCACACCGAGCGAGCTCATCGCGGGCACCGGCCGGTTCGCCAGCCTGCACGCCGCGTGGCGCGAGTCGCTGGTGTAATGCCGGTCCACGGTCCGCGTCGCTTACGGTAGATACGTGACGAACCCAGCCCTCGGCTCCGACAGCCAACCGGCGGCATCCCGGTGGCCGGCGATCCTCACCTGGCGCGCGCACAACGGGTCGCGGATGGAGTCCGTCCGCGTCACCCTCAATGGCAACCGCATCCGCGCCGCCGGTCGCATGATCGGCGGCGCGTGCGCGGAACATCCCGCGTTCAGCGCCTCATATGACCTGGTCACCGATGAGAACGGTGTCACAAAGCGGCTATCCCTGCGCAGCACCACCGCCGCCGGGGAACGTCAGGCCTCCATCGCCAGGGACGAGGAGAACTACTGGCTCGTCGACGCGGGCGGCGGCCATGTCCGCTCCACCTTCGCGGGCGCCCTCGATGTCGACGTCGTACTCAGCCCGTTTTTCAACACCCTCCCCATCCGCCGCTTCGCCCTGCAGAACGCCGTCGACGACATCCAGGTCCCGGTCGTCTACGTCCGCCTGCCCGACCTCCTCGTCCAGGAGGCCAGCCTCACCTACAGCAGCGGCGCCACCGGCATCAGCGTCCTGTCCCCGGTCTCCAGCGCCACCGTCACTGTCGACGCCGACGGCTTCCTCCTCGACTACCCCGGCCTCGCCGAACGCATCTGACCACCCGGATCAGTCCAGCTCGGTGATCACCCCACCGCGCTGGCCTGCGTCGCGCAAGGCTTCGAGCCAGTTGTGGTCGCCGGGATGGATATCGGTGATTTCCCAGCGCTGTGTGGTTTCGTAGCGTTCGCGGGCGTCGTGCCCGGCTTCGACGAGGTCGACGAGGGTGCCTTCCGTGCGCAGGCTGTCGCGGGCCGCGCTCAGTATGGTCAGCGATTCCTCGAGCACGTCCAGCAGGGCTGCGGCATTGGGCTCGCAGATGGCGCGGACGAGGTCGGGGGCGGTTGCGGCGACGCGGGTGCCGTCGCGGAACGAACCAGCGGCGAGTCCGAGCGCCAGGTCACCGCCCGCCGCACCGGATACGGCCAGCGCCTCCGCGAGCACATGGGGCAGATGGGAGATCCGGGCCACCGCGCGGTCGTGCTCGTCCGCGACCACCGGGGTGACCACCGCGCCACAGGCCAGCGCCAGCCGCACCACTCGTCGCCACGGCTCGGGGTGGGTGCCCGCATCCACCCCGACGGCCCACACCGCATCCTGGAACAGGCCGGAATGGGTAGCCGCCCAACCGGATTCAGAGGTACCGGCCATCGGATGCCCGCCGACATAGCGGGCCGCGAGCCCGTGCCGGTGTACCGCCGCGGCCACCGGCGCCTTGACGCTCACCACATCGGTGAGCGGGCAGTGCGGCCCGAAGCTCGCCACCTCGGCGAGGATGTGATCCACCGCGGGCATCGGCACCGCGACGACGATCAGCGCATCGGTATCGGCGGCCCGGGTCAGCACCCCGAGCAGATCACCCGTGACGTCGAAGCCGTCGGCGCGTGCGGCCCGCGCACCCCCCTCTGACCTGTTGTAACCCCAGGCGTCGTAGCCCGCGCCGACGGCCGCGCGCAGCAGCGAGCCGCCGATCAAGCCCGTCCCGAGGACACACACCGGTGCTTTCTGGTCAGGAGTCATCGGAACAGATTCGCATACGACTTCAACATTTCGGCTCGAGCCGACTACCGTTGCGGCCATGGCAGCACAGCGCTCGGGCACGAACAAGGCTGCGTCGGATGATTTCGACGACGTGGAGGGGTTCGCAGTGGCGGTTGTCCGCGAAGAAGGACAGTGGCGGTGTAGTCCGTTGAGTCAGGCCGCGCTCACCGATTTGGCCGCGGCGGAAACAGAACTCAAGGCATTGCGTAGTTCCGGTGCGGTGTTCGGATTGCTCGATGTCGACGATGAGTTCTTCATCGTGCTCCGGCCCGCGCCGAGCGGCACCCGGATGCTGGTCTCGGATGCGACGGCCGCGATCGACTACGACATCGCCGCCGACGTGCTCGAGGCCCTCAATGTCGAAATACCCGATATCGACCCCGACGAACTCGACGATATCGAGCCGTGGGAGGAGGGCGATCTCGGCGTGCTCGCCGATCTCGGCCTGCCCGAACCGGTGCTCAGCGTGATCCTCGCCGAAACCGACCTGTATCCGGATGAGCAGCTCGGCATGATCGCCCAGCGGCTCGGCTTCGCCAATGAACTCTCGGCGGTGCTGGACAAGCTGCCCCGCTGACGTGGGTCTGCTCGCCGACGGACTTTCCGACACCGATATGGTCCGCGCCGCGATCGCCGCAGCGGCCGATGCGGGCGCTCGCGACGTACCCGTCGGTGCCGTCGTCTTCGATGCCAACGGACGTGAACTCGCCCGTGCGGCCAATGCCAGGGAGGCCCTGGGCGATCCGACCGCCCACGCGGAGATCCTCGCCCTGCGACGGGCCGCCGCGGTCGTCGGCGATGGCTGGCGTCTGGAGAACACCACGCTCGCGGTGACCCTGGAGCCGTGCACCATGTGCGCCGGTGCCTTGGTGCTCGCCCGCATCGGCCGCCTGGTCTTCGGTGCCTGGGAACCGAAAACCGGTGCCGTCGGTTCGCTCTGGGACGTGGTCCGTGACCGCCGTCTCAATCACCGCCCAGAAGTGCGCGGCGGTGTTCTGGAAGCCGAATGTGTCGCGCTGCTGGACGAATTCTTCCGAGCCCAACGCTGAGGCGCGCACCACCCCCACAGCCTGCCGAGCACCCCTCCGGCCGCCCCTACAGCCGATTTAGCGATCCGCCCCCCGTCCGGTATGGTTGTCGGCGGTGGCGTGTCCGAGCGGCCTAAGGAGCACGCCTCGAAAGCGTGTGAGGGGTAACCCCCCTCCGAGGGTTCAAATCCCTCCGCCACCGCCAAAGCCCCTCATCTGTTCACACAGGTGAGGGGCTTTTTCTATGCGGCTTCGGCGTCCTCATCGGCCGGTTTGGGCACATTTTGGGCACGGTCGGATCCGTACGCCTTGTCCATGGCATCTGCGAGCCTGTCGAGATCATCGTCGAACAGGTCGCTGTAGGTGTTCAGCGTCTCCTTGGCATCCTTGTGCCCCAACAACCTTGCCAGCGCCAGCACATTGGCACCGGCCGAGACGGACAGCGATGCGCAGGTATGGCGCAGGTCGTGCGGCGTGATCGGCTGGACCTGCGCCCGCTTCACCGCACCGGTAAACCAACCGTCGACGGTCTTGGGACGCGGGAGATACTTCGTTGCGTCGTCCGGATGTGGGAACACCAACGCGTCCGGATCGCGGCCCTTGGTGTGTGTGGCCAGCTTGGTGAGGATGAAGCGGGGGACGGGCACACCGCGGCTCTCCTTGCCCTTCGTTGGTCCCTCCGCGTGGTCGACGCCGAGCTGTACAGCGTTGTCCACCACCGTGATTCGCCGACGTGTGAAGTCGATATCGCGCACCCGCAATGCGATCATCTCGCCCCATCGTGGACCGCAGTAGGCAAGGCACGTCACCAGAAGGCTGTGTCTCCCTGCCTCTTTCGCCAGACGCGCTACGTCGTCGGCGGTGAGGTACACATGCCGCTTCGCCGTCTTCTTCGGCAGCATCTCCGAGATGAGCTTGCCGCGGGCGAGTGTGTTGGTGGTCAACAAGGACCGTCACGGCGGTGTGCGCCAGCACTGCCCGCCCGGCCGTGAACCTGTCGCCGGTCGATTTGAGCTGAAACCCAGCACGATTGACGGCCTACTCGAGCCGATAATTCACGCGCCCGCCGACACGGATCGGGTGCCGAGCTTCACGATCGGTGGCGAGGATTCCGCCAACCTCGCTGCCGACGTGGCCGATCTCGACGCACTCGACCCGCCGCCATCGTCGAAACGCGATGTGCAGACGCGGATGAACTGGGGCGGCACGCGCGCCAGTGCCGCGCTGGCCGCCTGGCGCGAGCAGAACGCCGACGTATCGTGACCGGTGTCCGGCCGCGCGCGGTCGGAGAGCTGGGGCTGCTCGCCGACGAGCGTCTCGTGGGCGCGGCGTGCGCGGGTCTGGCACCGATGTTCGACATCGACCCGCTGCCGGGAGAGGACAACGAGCAGCACGCCGAACGGATATCCGATGCCGCACACGTGTGCCGAAACTGCCCGGTGCTTGACTCGTGCCGCATCGTCGCCGCCGAACTCGTCCGCGACGCGATCGGCGTATGGGCCGCAACCGAACACGGCGCCGCTGGTCGCACGGGCCGCCCGAAGAAACGGCGGACATCGTGAGCGCCCGTCACGGGCTGGATATCGCGCTGGCACACTGGCTCGCCGCCCGAGAGATCACCGCCCGCAAGCGCGCCGGCATCCCCGTGCCCGAACGTCTGCGCATCCATGCCGCGACTCTGGCCGGTCTGCTGGAGTCCGCGGCTGGACTCGACGACAACGCGCCCGGCGCATCCTCGAGTTCGTCAAAGCAGGCCATCGACTACCTGACCGCAGCGCAAGCCGGGGCGGTTCTCGGGGTTACGCCCCGGCAGGCTCGGCGACTCGGCGCCCGCATCGGCGGCCAGCTCGTCGCCGGGCGCTGGGTGTTCGACCCCGACGCGCTCACCGAACACACGGAAGGAAAGACACCATGAGGTACACACCGAACCGAGGCGGACAGGCCATAGGGCCAGCCGCGCAGCAACTCAACCCGGGCGGGCGCCCTCCGCTCGATCTGCTGCCCGCAGATCTGGCGAAGCTCATCACCGAGCGCGACACGATCGCCGAACGGGTCAACGCTGCGGACTCCGCGCGCGCCCGCCTGGCCGACGAGCAGTGCGACCGTGACGCCGAACGCGCCGATGCCGAAGCGGCGACCGACGCCGCCCGCGCAGGGAAGGCGATCCCCCCGCCGAAGGCTGTACCGAAGCTCGCCGCCGACCGCGAGAAAGCTGCCCGCGAGCTGGAAGCCCACAAGGCCGCGCTCATCACCGTCACCAGCGAATGCGAAAACGCCAAGTCGAAAGCCTGGTTCGCCAGCGAAGACCCGCGCCCCGACCTCCTCGCCGCGCTGCTGCCCAAGGCCGAAGCACTCGCAGCCGAACTCGAAGCGGCCGTCACACAGTTCGCAGCACGCGACTGGCTCGGCGGATACGGCTACTTCACCGCTGCCAAGGTCTGGGCCGTCGCCATCGACACCGACCTACAGCGCCACGGCATCGACATCGACCGAACCAACCCGGTCGATGCCCGCGCACTCATCGTCGGCGCGGTCACCCAAGCACTCACCAACGAGGAGGACTGAGCCATGTCCGAACCCGAGAAGGTCACCAGCCGCCAGCGCGACGCAGTCGCCAGGATCGCGGCGATGCAGGCCGCGCACAACGTCCGGGTCGACAACCAGGGCAAGCCGCTCGAACCGCTGAAGCCCCAGACCTACGACCACCGCGGCCACATGATCGCCCCGGCCGACAGCGCACCCGAGCCGCCTGACGCGGCATAGGCCGATGGTCGTCTTCCTGAACGCCCACCCCGGAGGCGCTTTGGTCTGGCGCTCGAATGAGCATCCGGGCCACCACATCACCATCACATCGCATTGGCTGAAAGACCCTGTGCGAGAACAGTTCTACAGCAAGTGTGAGTGTGGGTGGGACGAGTGGAACATCGCGCCCAACCTGGGCATCCTGCTCGCTGCCCGCCACGCCTTCAACGCGTCGAGGTGAGGGCGTGGCGTAAGTGGGCGCTGTGCCATGCATGTCACCAGGTCAAGACCGCGGCCGAAGCAGCCGCGGGCCGAGCGCGGCGCAGTCGGATGCGTGCTGTTCACGCCTGCACACGGTCGATTTGTCACATGTTCGATTCGGCACATGTTCCATTCGGCACATGACGTTGTAAGGTTGTATCAGATACACCACCCCGTGGTGTATCTGGAAGATCCTCTTCGGGGGACTGGCTGTCGTCCTACCGACAACGAGTCCCCCTCCGAGGTCAGAGGCTCAGCAGCTCAATTACGAGCAGCATCACCAGCCGAATGCAAACGAACACAAGGACTCCGGGACTTCCATGCAACTGGACCGGGGTCCTTGTTCGTTTCCGGTGCTTCTTCCGCGCTTTCGGCACCGCCATCACCTCCTCCCTCAAGATGCGGCGTCGGGCCACCCCTGTGGTGTACCGAATTCGCCGCGTCCCCCAGTGAGGATGTGAGTCCCCGGTCCCACTGTTGAGCGGGGAACCGGTTCGGGCACAAGCCTATCCGATGGGTATGCCAACACTGCACCTCCAACGCCAGCATTAGTGGGTAGTTCAGCCGTCCGAACGCAGGACGCTCCACCGCTACGGGTGCATGTCGCGAATCTGCGGTAAGTCGTTGCTGGTCTGGCCAATTCGTAGACCGGCTCGCCGACGTTCGCCAGTACGAAGTTTTACAACGAGCTTCACGCTTTTCGGTGAGATTCGCGTCCTCGGTGCGTACCAGGGGCCGGTACCCCTCCCCCTCGGCCGAGCCCCGGGCGGATGGCATAGCGACTGCCAGCCCGTACGGGTTCCGGGGTCGCAGGTACCCCGCGCGGAGGAGGTGAACCGATGCCCGGACCGGCGCCGCGCAAACCGAAGGCACATCGGCTACATGCCGGATCACTGTGGACGGCAAGGTGAAAGACGAGACGACCGCTACCGGCAAGTACGCCGTGGTGAACTGCACCGGCACGATCTGAGCGCGTAACCTCGCTGAGAGCCCGATCCGGTCCCTTCAGGATCGGGCTTTCGCGTACTCGGTCAGCTCGCGTTCGCGTGTACGGCCTTAACGCCCTTGATCAGGTCGCGTGCGCGGTCTCCGAAAACGGCAGACTCGGTCAACAGCGCGAAGGTTCGTTCGTAGGTTGCGATCTCCGAGGGTCGGGTGATCGTCAGTTCAGCGCTGGGAGTTTCGACCATCACCATTGCGCGATCGAACAGGATGAACCCTCGTGCCGGGCACCAGTAGCGCGCCGTAAGTTCGATGACTCCGAGGCTGATTCGTGGGTTTCGGCTTGCTTCGATCAGCGCGTCCATCTGCTCGGCCATCACCTCAGGGCTGCCGACCGTGCGATACAGCGCGCCCGCCTCGATCAGGAAGGTGAAGCGGCGAGCACCGTTGCGCAACACCTTCTGTCGTTCCATCCGGGCGGCGACCGCGTCGTCGAGATCATCACGACCTCCGGTCATGTCGATGCAGGCGCGCAGAATGCCGCGGGCGTAGTCGGCGGATTGCAGCAGGCCGGGGATCACGTTGACTTCGTGCCAGCGGATCAGCTTGGTCGCGGACTCTATATCGATCGAACGCCGTTGGCGTGGCGCGTGGCCGCCCGCGGTTACCCGTCGCCACTCCAGATACATCGACCGCAGATTGCGAAGGGTGGCAACGAGATCGTCGTAGACGAGTTCGTTGTCGACCGCATGGCACCATGCCTCTAGGTCGTCCTCGCTCGGTTGCTGCCTGCCCAGCTCCAGCCGCGAGACCTTCGAGGGGTGCCAATCGCAGGCGGTAGCGAGGTCCCTGCCGGATAGGCGGGCATCCCTGCGGAGTTCACGTAACCGTGCTCCCAGGGCTGCCCTTGCCTGCCCTACTGTGCTCACCTTCCGGCGTACTCCGATTCGATGTAGCGAGCGTGATCTACGCCGTGTGACCAGAGCCGATCAGATATCTCGGTGCATACCGACACGATCACCGGGTCGCTGGTGACGGCGAGCCCAGTCGTGGCGCCGGTGGGATCGGTTGTATTGAATGCCACCGTTGTTCGATCGAACAACCAGAAATCGTCAAGCGGTACGTGTCCGGACTCCTCGGCCAGATGCCGAGGTAGCCAACGGATCTGTTCACCATTGGCGATAGCGCCGTGCTCGGTCACCGAGATTAGCCAACTCGTGTACGTCGAATGCGGCACCGTGACCACCCGCACCCGTGACACGGCCACACCGCGACCAGTGGTTTCCTGGATCAGGTCGTTCCACGCGTTATGTGTGGCCGGACGCTGTGCGGGCGGCGGCTCCCCAGCGGCGAACCGGGCTAAGGCTTCCGCCTCGGTATCGACCACGTAAGAGTCCTTGGTCTCGACGTGGAACGCTGATGTTGTTGCGGCACGAAAGAATTCGTCGAAGATACCCGGACCGGATAACGCCCTCACGCCGTGACCACCACCGCGGTTTCGTCGGATGCGAGAGTGAGCCGTGCACGTACGTCATCGGTGACGGGCACACCCTCGACCAGCAGCATGCCAGGCGTGTCGGTGGTCTGTACCGAGATCGTGGTGCCGGGTTCTGCCCAGTCGAGCAGCACGTGCGGCACCAGCACCGCCGCACCGCTGTGAGTAGCTATGCCTTGCACGACCAGCCTGTCGTGATCGGCTGCGTATAGGGCGGGGCACCCGCCGTTTTCTGAGCCGGATCCGAGCAGTCGCAGCGTGGTGGTCATTGGACACTCCTTGCATTGCGATGAGTCCTTGCCTCGCAATCTTCCCAGCCCAGATGCGCTGGCATGGTGGCTTTCGCGCGCAATCCCGCGCAATTTTGATGTGCCATCGCCTGGCCAATCCTTAACGTCCGAGGTGGGCGCTCGGGGCCGTTGCCAGTCGTCACTGACCTCGAGTTGCCCTCACCATCGACGACGGAGGGTGAGAGATGGCGCTCACTGAGCCACAGGCCAAAGTGTTGGCCGCCCTGGCGATTCTGGAACCCGCGCAAGTGCTGACCGTGCGCGAACTGTGTGGCCTCGCTGGTCGCGCCGAGGCTGCCACGCGGGCAGCGGTGCAGGGGCTCGCCGATTCCGGGCTCGCCCAGGGTTCCCGCACGGTCCCGGTCGGGTGGCGGATCACCGACCGCGGCCGGTCACTGATCAACGCACGGCCATACCGAGAATTCCTGCCGCGCAACGGCGCTGCCGCCGAGGGCACGAACGGGGCAAGCCAGTGAGGCCAAAACCTACCGCGATCGGTTACCTGCGCAAAGACATCTCGGGTGTCTCCCGAGACTGGGACGAGATTCAAATCCGCAGCCGCGCAAAACGTCTCGGCTACGACCTCGCCAAGACCGTGACATTCAGTGCCGAGACCATCGACCCCGAGGGACGGCTGGTGAACGTGGTCCAGACCCTCGATGTCGATGCGGTGATCGCGCCCAGCCTCGAACACTTCGGCGGCCAAGTACCGCAACAGCTTGTGCAGCAGTGCGAGCTGAACACCGTCAACCCCCAAGAGACATACGCGCCGCACGCTCCGTTTCGGTTTGCCGACGTAGACGGCGCAGAACCCCCGATGAAAGCAACGACGCTCGAAGGGAGGTGACCAACAGATGATGGCACGAGTGGAGGAACCAGGGCCCGATGGCAACAACCACGACAACTGGAATCAAGACCCGCGCGAAGACCGAGGCGACGACGTGATTCGGCCATGGGGTCGATGACGACGGAACAGCACCATGCGGTACCGAAACAGCAAAAGCGCCCGACCCCTCGGGGGTCGGGCGCTTTCGTTCTACGGAGGCATCACGCCGCGCTCGGGCCGGATGTGCTGAGCTGCCGACGAGTAGTTCGTCCCGGACTATCCGTTCACCGATCGGTGGGCACAAAATGGGCACAACTTGCCGTGAAACAGTGTGATTTGCCGTGAATTACACTGATGTATTTTCGCAGGTAAACGGCTATTTCGACCTCTGACCACGGGGGCGATTAGGGTTCAAATCCCTCCGCCACCGCCAAAGGCTCTGACTTGGTAAGCCAAGTCAGAGCCTTTTTTCGTCGGGGGCGGCGTATGTGATCGCGAGGACGTCCGCGATGTTGAGCTGATTCACCCGAGTTTGTCCAACAGATCGCGATGCTGGCTGATCGCAAAGGCGGTCTCGGTCCGCATCACGTCGCGCTGCTGCCAGCGCGCCACGTACTCGGCGATTGCGTCGTTGATGACGGCGTTCATGTTTCGACCCTCGCGTTCGGCCTGGGCGCGAACGTTCGCTTCGTTCTCGTCGGTCAGTCGAAGGTTCATAGCCACCGCGTGAAGGTACCGTCGCGGCACCACTCGGCGAGCGGGGATTCCGCACAGCGAACTGTGGCGACTGCTGAATCCGCCATGTGGCACAAACGAATCCGGAATGTGGGAGTTCCTGGGTAAGTGGGCCGTTCGCGGGTATACGCCGACTAAGCGAGCGCGGCGAGGTCGCGGTGCGACGATGGCGTCGCGGGACGAGCCGCGCGGGATTGATGCGTGAGAGTCACATGAGAGAGCCCTATTTCCGATTCGGCAGTCTGCTGGTCCTGATCTGGCTGGTGATCGGTGTGGTCGCCGCGGGCCAGCGGCACTATTTCGACAGCGGTCCGATCAACTGTGCTGGCTTCGGCACGATCGCGGTGACGACGCTGGCCGGTCCGCTCAACTATATGGGGGTGAATCCGAAGATCGCGGATTGCAATGTGCCGCAACCCAGTCCGTAGCGGCCACGACTGAGCGCCGAGGATCTGGCCGTCCCCGCGCGCTCAGGGCGTGCTCTGCCGGGCGGCGACATGCCGTGCGGTAGGGCGCGCCCGTGCGTGCGCCCGGTATGTACCGAATGCCCGAGTGCGGGCCGGGCGCGATGCGATAATTCGCCGCATCACCAACCGCGCGAGCACCATCCGCGGGAGAACATATGAGCGAGCCCTCGATGAAACTTGGCACCGTGCTGATCGTGATCTGGTTGGTCATCGGCGTTGTCGCCGCCGGACAGCGCAACTATTTCGACAGCGGTCCGATCAATTGCGCCGGATTCGGCACGATCGCACTCACCGTCCTCGCCGGTCCGCTCAACTATATGGGCGTGAATCCGAAAATCGCCGACTGCAACGTGCCGCAGCCCAGTCCATAACCCCCTAGCCAAGCCCACCACACCAGGCTAGAGTTAACGCTCCGCATCCGGGTACTTCGCCGCTACGCGAGTGCGAAAGGAAGCGATTACGATGCGCGAGCGTGTAACCCAACGGAGGCCTGCGCACCCCGCCGGTACGCGACTCATAGGACTGCTGTTCATGTCCTGGCTGGTGATCGGCATGATCGCCGCCGGACAGCGTCAAAAACTCGACAATCCTCCGATCGACTGCGCTGGTCTCGGCACCGTCGCGGTGACGGCACTCGCCGGTCCACTGAACTATATGGGAGTTAACCCTAAGGTAACTAAGTGTTATCTGCCCGAGCCTAGCCAGTGATGAAATAACCACGCCGCCAACGGAATTCGGGCAAATGTCCGAATTCGATTGACGGCGTGGTGAATTCGAAGCTCAGCAGCCGCGCGCCGGCTGCCGCACCGTATCGGAAACGTATTCGGCCCCGCACCCGAATCCGGGTGCGGGGCCGAGCTGTGGGCTCCGATAAGCCCAGCCGCAGGCTCCGATCAGCTGACGCCGACCGGCACCTTCGCCGTCTCCGCGGACCGCTGCTGCAGCTCACGCAGCTTCGCGCCCTCGACGTCGATATCCGGCAGGATCCGGTCCAGCCACTTCGGAATCCACCAGGACCACTTGCCCATCAGCACGAGCAGCGACGGGATCACGACCATTCGGACGATGAACGCGTCGATCAGCACGCCCGCCGCCAGCGCGAAGCCGAACGACTTCGCGGTGACATCGGTTTCCAGCAGGAAGGAGCCGAACACCGAGATCATGATGACCGCGGCCGAGGTGACGACCCGGGCACCGTGGTGGTAACCGGCGACCATCGCGTCCTTCGGCGACTTGCCGTTGACGAACTCCTCGCGCATCCGGGTCACCAGGAACACCTGGTAGTCCATGGCCAGGCCGAACACCAGACCGATCAGCATGATCGGCAGGAAGCTGACCAGCGGATGCGGATCCTCGATCAGCCCGAGCTTGCCCTGCTGGAAGATCAGCACCGTGGCGCCGAAGGTCGCCGCCATGGACAGCAGGAAGCCGAGGGCGGCGGTGAGCGGCACCAGAATCGAGCGGAACACCAGGATCAGCAACAGGAATGCGGCACCGGCCACGATCGCCAGATACGGCACGATCTTGCTGAGCAGCACGTGGTCGACATCGGCGAAGATCGCCGTGGTGCCGGTGATGCCGTACTCGATGCCGTATTCGGTCTGCATCTGCGCTTCGGCGTCGCGGGCGTCGCTGACCAGATCCTTGGTGGCCTGGTTGTTCGGACCCGACTTGGGCACACCGTCGAGCAGCGCACCCGCCTTGTCCTCACCGCTCCACTTGGGCTCGGTCACGTAATCCATGCCCGAGTAGGACGCGAGCTTGGACCGCAGCGCGTTCACCGCGGCCTCACGGCGCTCGGCGGGCACCTTGGTGAGGTCGACCGCGACGTTCAGCACGCCATTGCTGCCCTCACCGAAGCCCTCGGTGCGCAGCTCGTAGGCCTTGCGGATGGTGGAGGTCTTGGGCTGGCTGTCGTCACCGGGCAGGCCGAGGTTCAGACCGGCGGCAGGTGCGGCGAGCAGGCCGAGGACGACCACGCTGAGCAGCAGGGTCACCGCGGGTGCCCGGCCGATCAGGCGGCCGAACCGCATGCCATTGGTGACCGACTGATCGTCCTCGGGATCGTGCTGGGCAACGATCGGCAGCTTCGGCTTGAACAGGAACCGGCCGAACGCGCCGAGCAGCGCAGGCATCAGGGTGATGGCGGTGAGCACCGCGAATGCGGCGGCGATCGCGCCACCCAGGCCCATGAACGTCATGAACTGCACGCCGACGATGCTGAGGCCGCCGAGTGCGATGATGACGGTGAGACCGGCGAACACCACCGCGGAGCCCGCGGTGCCGAGCGCGGTGCCGGCCGCCTCTTCCGCCGAATCCTGCACTGCCAGTTCATGTTTGTAGCGCGACACGATGAACAGCGCGTAGTCGATCGACAGGGCGATGCCGATCATGGACGCGAGGAAGGTCGTGAAGCTGGGCACCTCGATGATCGAGGTACCGAGGAAGATCAGCGAGGTGGCCGCGCCGAGGCCGATGATCGCGGTGATGATCGGCACGAAGGCGGCCACGATGGCACCGAACGCGATGATCATGACGATCAGCGCGATGCCCATGCCGATCTGCTCGGACTTACCGCTGGGCCCCTCGTTCTTCTGCGCGATCGAGCCGCTCATCTCCACCTGCAGCCCGGCATTTCGGGCGTCGCTGGCAACGTTGTAGGCCGCTTCGCGCTGCGTGTCGGTGACGTCGGTGAACTTCTTGATGGTGAACGGGACGCTGAAGAAGGCGACCGAATCCGGATCGGTCTTGCTCAGCACGTTCAGCGGTGCGCCACTGCACTTGGACGGGTCCGGATCGGCGATGCAACCCGACTTCTCCGCGGCCTCAATGGGATTCATCACCGGCTTGCTGTGGTCGACGATGTCGAGCGTGCCGAGTTTGGCGATGAACGCCTCCAGCGACGCACGGTTCGCCGGATCGGTCAGCTTCTGCCCCTCGGGCGCGGCAATGACATAGGTGCCGGTGACGGCATCGAATTTGAAGGCGTCGGAGGCGCCGGGAAAGTGCTTGTCGAGAATGTCGTTGGCGCGCGCGGATGGCAGCTCCGGCATGCTGAAGTCGTTGGTCATCGGCTCCTTCAGCTGCGCGCCGAGGCCGCCGAGCAGTAGGAAGAGGACAAGCCAGACCGGAAGCACTATCCATTTTCTTCGGAAAGCGAACTTTCCCCATCTATACAGATAAACGGACACGAGAGGTTCTCCTAGCGATGCCTGGGTACGTGCTGGTTCGCGGCGCGTAGACAGCACACGCGGGGTTGCCCTGCTGTACCCCGCCTCCAATTGACGCTTTCTGCCTACCGTGCGGTAGGTAGACTACCTAGGAGCTAAGCGGAGGTACAACCTCAATTCTGATGGCAACGTTAGCTCAGCGCAGAAGTGATGAGAGGATCATCCCATGACCGTTCGTGACGCGGGCGACACTGTTATCGCAGGTGGCGGCACTAAACTGGCAATTCGTGACGCCGCGGTGAAGCTCTTCGGCGCCAAGGGATTCGAGCAGACGAGCCTGCGCGAGGTCGCGGATGCGGTAGGAATCACAAAGGCTTCGCTCTACTATCACTACGCCTCGAAGCTCGATCTACTACTGGCGATCGTAGATCCGATCATCGATCACCTGCGCGCGGTGACCGAGGATATCGATGCGGTCCCGCACGATGCCGAAGGGGTGCGGGCCGTCCTGCGCGCCTATTTGCGCGGCATGATTCGCCATCGCGATGCCGGTGCCCTGTGCGTCCGCGATACCGTCGCGATCATCAATGTGATGGCCGACCGCTACCCGGATCTCATGAATTCCAGTCGGGTGCTGCGCGAATGGCTGGCCGGACCCGATGCCGACGATGTGGCCAAGCTGCGCGCCAGTGCGGCGCTGGAGGTGCTCGGCGTCGCGCTGCTGTCCACCGAACTCGTACCGGGCGTCGCGGATTCGGTGGTGGAGCGCACACTGCTGGATGCGGCCACCTGTGTGCTGACCGGCTGTCACACCGCGTAAGTTCGTTCGGACACCTAGTAGGCCAGGGAGTAGCCGCAGTGCACATCACCGCGAAGGTCGATTACGCGGTGCGGACCTTGTTGGAAATCGCCCGCGCACCGAAGACCGACGATGCCGTGGTCGGCGCGACCGCGGTGCAGGTCGCGCCGGTGGTGAAGGCCGAGGCGATTTCGACCGCGCAGCACATCCCGCCCAAGGTGCTCGAGACCGTACTCGCCGAATTGCGCCGAGCCGATCTGGTGACCAGTAGGCGCGGCCCGGACGGCGGCTATTGGCTGGCCCGCCCGGCCGGCCAGATCTCCATCGCCGATGTGATCCGCGCGATCGAGGGTCCGCTGGCCTCGGTGCGCGGTGAGCGTCCGGAGGATGTGCGCTATCCGGGCGCGGCCGAGCCATTGCAGCGGGTGTGGATCGCGCTGCGCGTGAATATTCGCGCCGTACTGGAGGACGTTTCCATCGACGATATCGCGCGCAATCGGCTCCCCGGATTCATCGAAGCGCTGACCGAGGATCCCGGTGCCTGGGCGCGGCGGTAATTCGAATCGAATCACGCGGGCCGAAAGGTGCGCGGGCAGTTGCGGTTTCCTGCCGCAGCCAAGGGGCCGCAATCCATGGCATCGGTGCTGGTCGGGAAACCCCGCGACGGATATCTCGGTTTCCCGGTAGCCTCCTTTTCATCATGCTGATCAGACTGCTTCGCACCTATCTGGCCCCCTACCGGGCCCAATTGGCGGGGGTCGTCGGCCTACAACTGATCGCCGGCATCGCGATGCTGTACCTGCCGACCTTGAACGCCCATCTGATCGACAATGGCGTCACCAAGGGCGATATCGGCTACATCTGGAGCACCGGACTGCGGATGCTCGCGGTCGCCGGTGTGCAGATCATCGCATCCGCCGGCTCGGTCTACCTCGGTGCGCAGGCCGCCATGGGCGCCGGGCGGGATCTGCGCGGGGCGGTACTGCACCGGGTCGGCACCTTTTCCGCGCGCGAGGTCGGCATGTTCGGCGCGCCATCGCTTATCACCCGCAATACCAACGATATTCAGCAGGTTCAGCTGCTCATCGTGATGTCGGCGACCATCCTGGTAATGGCGCCGATCATGTGTGTCGGCGGCATCTTCATGTCGGTGCGCGAGGACTTCGGGCTGTCCTGGCTGCTGTTGATCGCGGTGCCCGCACTGGCCATCTCGATGGGTGCCATCGTGGCCAAGATGGTGCCCGGCTTCCGCGATATGCAGTACCGGATCGATGGGGTCAATCGCGTACTGCGCGAACAGATCACCGGTATCCGGGTGGTGCGCGCATTCGTGCGCGAGCGCCAGGAGACCTGGCGCTTCGCACTGGCCAACTCCGAACTCACCGACGCCGCACTGCGGGTCGGCCGGTTGATGGCGCTGATGTTCCCGCTGGTAATGCTGATCAGCAATGTCACCGCCGTCGCGGTGATCTGGTTCGGCGGGCATTTGATCAATGACGGCCAGATGCAGATCGGCTTGCTCACCGCGATGCTGTCCTACATCATGCAGATCCTGATGGCCGTCACGATGGCCTCGTTCCTGGCCATGATGGCACCGCGCGCGGCCGTCTCGGCCGACCGGATCGCTGAGGTGCTCGACACCGAGACATCGGTGCAGCCGCCGCGGCTGCCGCAGTCGTTCAAGGGCGATCCGGCGCTGGTCGATCTGCAATTCGCCGAATTCGCCTTCCCCGGTGCGGAGAAACCGGTGCTCTCGGCCATTCGGTTCCAGGTCGAGCCGGGCACGACCACGGCCATTGTCGGCTCCACCGGTGCGGGCAAGACGACGTTGCTCAATCTGATTCCCCGGCTCATCGATGTGACCGACGGGGCGATCTATGTCGGCGGCACCGATGTCCGCCACATCGACCTCGAGCTGCTGCGCGAACAGATCGGCCTGGTGCCGCAGAAGGCTTACCTGTTCTCTGGAACGGTGGCGAGCAATCTGCGCTACGGCAATCCGCACGCAACCGACGAGGAACTGTGGCGCTGTCTGGAGATCGCGCAGGCCGCCGACTTCGTGCGGGATATGCCGCAGGGTCTCGAGACCCCGGTCGCGCAGGGCGGCACCACCGTATCGGGTGGGCAGCGCCAGCGGTTGGCCATCGCTCGGGCGCTGGTGAAGAAGCCGCGGGTCCACCTGTTCGACGACTCGTTCTCCGCACTCGACGTCGCCACCGATGCCCGACTGCGCGCGGCACTGCGGCCCGAGACCAGGGACGCGTCGGTAATCATTGTGGCGCAACGTGTTACCACCGTCCGCGATGCCGATCAGATCGTGGTACTCGAAGACGGCGCGATGGCCGGGATCGGCACCCATGACCAGTTGATGCGCGAGTGCGCGGAGTACCAGGAGATCGTCGCCTCGCAGCTCGGCGCCGATGAGGTCGCCGCGGTCGCCCTCGCCAAGCGCAACGGATCGCCACCCGATCCGAGCGGGGACGGGCATCGGGCCCGGCGGGAGGAGAGCCGATGAGGCCCGGCGCGGTGAATCCCGGTGCGCCGGACGCGAAGGCGAAGTCTTTCGGTCCGTCGCTGAAGAAGCTGTTGCACAGGCTCGCACCCGAGCGCATGTATGTCGGTGCGATCGTCGGGCTGGCGATCGTCTCGGTGACGCTGAATACGCTCGGTCCGTACATCCTGGGCAAGGCCACCAACCTGGTCTTCGACGGTGTGATCGGCCGAGGGCTGCCCAGCGGCATCACCAAGGAGGAGGCGATCCAGCTGAAGCGCGCCGCGGGCGAGAACACCGCGGCCGACATGATCGGCGCGATGGATGTCACCCCGGGTGTCGGTGTCGACTTCGGCGCGGTCGGCCGGATCCTGATGCTGGTATTGCTGCTCTATGTCGGCGCAGCGGTGTTCAGCTGGCTGCAGTCGTTTCTGCTCAATATCGTCATCAACCGCACGGTGAAGCGGCTGCGCAGCGATGTCGAGGACAAGATCCACCGACTTCCCTTGCGCTACTTCGATTCCACGCCGCGCGGTGATCTGCTCAGTCGTGTCACCAACGATGTCGACAATGTCTCGCAGAGCCTGCAGCAGACCATGAGCCAGCTGCTCGTCTCGGTCTTCTCGGTAATCGGCATCCTGGTCATCATGATCTGGATCTCGCCGCTGCTGGCGCTGATCGCCCTGCTCACCGTGCCCGCCGCCGTTCTGGTCAGCGCGCAGATCGCCAAACGCTCCAAACCGCACTTCGTGAACCAGTGGAAGTACACCGGCATGGTGAACGCCCAGGTCGAGGAGGCGTTCACCGGGCACGAGGTGGTTACCGCATTCGGCCGCAACCGCGAGGTCGGCGAGGAATTCGACAAGCGCAACAACGATCTCTACGAGTCGAGCTTCAAGGCGCAGTTCATCTCCGGGCTGATCATGCCCGCGATCATGTTCCTCGGGAATGTGAACTTCGTGCTGGTGGCGCTGGTCGGCGGTCTGCGGGTGGCGACTGGCAATCTGTCACTCGGCGAGGTGCAGGCCTTCATCCAATACTCCCGGCAGTTCAGCCAGCCACTGACCCAGCTCGGCGCCATGGCCAATCTGCTGCAATCCGGTGTCGCCTCGGCCGAGCGGATCTTCGAGATCCTCGACGCCGAGGAGCAGTCGCCGGATCCGGTCATGGAGAACACCCGTCCGGTCGATCGCGGCCGGGTCGAATTCGAGGCGGTCTCCTTCCGCTACGAACCGGAGACGCCGGTCATCGAGCGGCTCTCGCTGGTCGCCGAGCCGGGGCATGTGGTCGCCATTGTCGGCCCGACCGGTGCGGGCAAGACCACACTGGTGAATCTGCTGCTGCGGTTCTACGAACTCGACGCGGGCACCATCACCATCGACGGCGTCGATATCGCCGCGATCACCCGCGATCACCTGCGGTCCAGGATCGGCATGGTGCTGCAGGACACCTGGCTGTTCAAGGGCACCATCCGGGAGAACATCGCCTACGGCAATCCGAATGCGAGCGAGGCGGATATTCTCGACGCCGCTCGTGCCGCCTACGTCGACCGCTTCGTGCACGCCCTGCCGCACGGTTACGACACGATCATCGATGAGGAGGGTTCGGGCGTCAGCGCGGGTGAGAAGCAGCTGATCACCATTGCCCGCGCCTTCCTGGCCAAGCCGTCCATCCTGGTCCTCGACGAGGCGACAAGTTCGGTCGACACCCGCACCGAGGCCCTGGTCCAGCACGCCACCGCGGCCCTGCGCCGCGACCGCACCAGCTTCGTGATCGCGCACCGACTCTCCACCATCCGCGATGCCGATCTGATCGTCGTCATGGAGGCGGGCCGCATCGTCGAGCACGGCACCCACGAGCGTTTACTGGAGGAGCGCGGCGCGTACTACCGCCTCTACAATGCACAATTCGCCGCAGCTGCCGCTGACGCGTGAGTATCGGCTGGGGCGAACTGGGCCGAGCTACCAGTTTGCCGAGGTGCCGACTGATTTCGGAGGAACATGGGTAACTCGTCGGGTACGTCCAGAACTAGCTCCCAACCGACCGTCGGCCCGGAGCGGAACTCGAGTGCTTCCTACGTCCGGCAAAAGGCCCGGGGAGGCGGAGGAGCGTCCGATCCCGAAGCCTTCTCGTTTGCCGTTGGTACCCGTCTCGCGGGGCAGCACGGTCGATCGGGTGTGATCAGCACACCGCACGGCGATATCGCCACGCCCGCATTCATCCCGGTCGGCACCAAGGCGACGGTGAAGGCGGTGCTGCCGGAGACCATGCGGGAACTCGGCGCCCAAGCGCTGCTGGCCAATGCCTACCACCTGTATCTGCAGCCGGGTTCGGACATCGTGGACGAGGCGGGTGGGCTGAGCAAGTTCATGAACTGGCCGGGCCCGACCTTCACCGATAGCGGCGGCTTCCAGGTGATGTCGCTCGGTGTCGGTTTCAAAAAGGTGCTGGCCATGGAGGCGGTCGACGTCCGAAGCGACGATGTGATCGCCGCGGGCAAGGAGCGTCTGGCGGTTGTCGACGATGACGGCGTCACCTTCCGCTCCCATCTGGACGGTTCGAAACACCGGTTCACACCCGAGGTTTCGATGGGCATCCAGCATCGGCTCGGCGCGGACATCATCTTCGCCTTCGATGAGCTGACCACCCTGCTCAATACCCGTGCCTACCAGGAGAAGTCGCTACAGCGCACGCACGAATGGGCGCAGCGCTGCATCGACGAGCACGAACGGCTGACCGCCGCGCGCACGCACCGCCCGTACCAGGCGCTGTTCGCGGTGATCCAGGGCGCACAGTACGAAGACCTGCGCCGCAAGGCATGCCGGGAACTGGAATCGGTCCGGGGCGCTGCCGGAACGGGTTTCGACGGCTACGGCATCGGTGGCGCGCTGGAGAAGCACAACCTCGGCACCATTGTCGGCTGGTGCTGTGACGAACTGCCCGAGGACAAGCCGCGCCATATGCTCGGCATCAGCGAGCCCGAGGACATCTTCGTCGCGGTGGAGAACGGTGCGGACACCTTCGACTGCGTGAACCCGTCCCGGGTTGCCCGCAATGCGGCGATCTATGTCGCCGAAGGTCGATTCAATATCAATACCGCCCGATTCCGCCGCGACTTCACCCCGATCGACGAAACCTGCGACTGCTACACCTGCGCCAACTACACCAGGGCCTATATCCACCACCTGTTCAAGGCCAAGGAGATGCTCGCCTCCACGCTGTGCACGATCCACAACGAGCGCTACACGATTCGGCTCGTCGACCGGATCCGCGAGAGCATCGAGGGCGGCTACTTCGACGAATACAAAGCCGAAACGCTCGGCCGCTGGAAGGGGCGCATTCGGACCCCGTAGATCCGAATGCGCACAACAACTTTCAGTTCAACAGTGCGGTTGTTTCCCGGGGCGCGTAGCTCGGCTCGTGCTTTTTCAGGAAGGCGATCACCCGGTAGGTGATCGGCAGCACGATGACCTCGGCCAGCGTCTTCCAGATGAATCCGACGATCACGTAGTTGACGAACTGTCCCCAGCTATCGATGCCGATGGCGGTGGCCGCGATCGAGCAGAAGATCAGTGTGTCACCGAATTCGCCGACGACGGTGGAGCCGATCAATCGGGCCCACAGATGCTTTTCCTTGGTCTTCTCCTTGATCAGCACCAGCGTCGCGGAATTGAGCATCTCGCCGACGAAGTATCCGGTCAGTCCGGCCGCGACCAGCTGCGGTGTGGTGCCGATCACGGACCGGAAGGCTTCCTGATTGTCGTAGAAGGTCGCCGGGGGCAGCTCGATGGCGATCTTGAAGCAGATGACCGCGAGCAACAGGATGGCGAAACCGTAGTAGATGGCCCGGCGGGCGGCCTTGAAGCCGTACACCTCACTGAGCACATCGCCGATGATGTAGGCCAGGGGGAACAGGAACCACGCGCCATCGGTGGAGATCGGCAGGATCTCGATCGGCCCGAGCTTCACCGAATGGTCGGTGAGGAACTGGACGCCCTTGGTTGCGCAGATATTCGAGATGATCAGCGTCGCGGTGAACAGTGCGACGACGGGGGTGTAGTAGCCCCGCGCGGCGGCGGCGAATGCCGCGTGGGCCGCCGCGGGGCCCCCAGATCCTGGGTGTTCTTCAACTGTTTTGGACTCACTCACGCGCTTCATCCAACCAGGTTGTGGAATAGGCTGTACCAATGACGAATCCCGGCGATTCTTCCGACGAGTGGTGGAAGCAGTACGGTGGCGAAGGTGTGTCGCCGGAAGGTGGCGCCCAGGGGTCGGTACCGCAGTACCCGGCGGCTCCGCCGCCCGGATCGGTTCCACAGTATCCGTCCGCGCCGCAGTACCCGCAGCAGCCAGCGCCGCAGCCGACGCCGCCACCCCAGCAGCAGTATCCGAGCTACCCGCAGCAGCCGGTCGCCGGTGCGCAGCAGCCGTATCCGCAGACTCCGGCCTACCCGAACGCGTATCAGCCGTACGGATACCCGCAGCAGGGGCAGGGCACCAACGGGCTCGCGATCGGTTCGCTCGTCGCCTCATTGGTCGGTCTGTGCACCTGCATCGGCTCGATCGTCGGGATCGTGCTCGGCATCATCGCGCTGAATCAGATCAAGGAACGCGGGCAGGAGGGCCGCGGTCTGGCGCTGGCCGGTATCTGGATCGGTGCCGGTGGCATCGTGCTCGGCATCGTCTGGCTGGTCTTCAATATCGCGCTGTCCTCGACCTGACGGTCGTCGAAAATAGCTGTGCCGCAATAGAACAGGGGCGCTCCCGAACCGGGAGCGCCCCTGTTTTCGCGGTGGGAGCGGATCAGGCCTTGACGACCTGGGTGCCGCCAGCGAACTTATCGTGCCAACCCTGCTTGTTCGGGTCCTGCTCGATGGTCACCGCGATGTAGATCGCCATGCCGATCGCGACCAGGTTCCCGAGGCACGGAATGATGTTGGCGACCAGGTACAGGTTGCGCTTGAGCGAAACTTCCGGGGTGATCTTGGCGGCGCCGCCGGGGGCGACGACGCGCAGACCGAGGATCTTCTTGCCCAGCGTGGTCCCCATATTGGTTTCCATCAGCACGAAGTATGCGATGGGGGCCGCGACGATCACGATGAAACCGAGGATCGAGCCGATGAAGCCGATCTTCGACAGGATGAGGTCGATGATGTACGCCGGGATACCGACGATCAGCCCATCGATGAACCTGGCGCCGAACCGGGGCAGCAGCTCACCCGGCTGGCCCGCACCGGAGCCCTGCTGGCCGTACTCACCGTACTGCTGCGGGTAGGGCTGCTGGCCGTAGGGATCCTGCGGCTGTTGTCCGTATTGGGGCTGCTGGCCATACTGTGGCGGCTGCTGGCCGTACTGTGGCGGCTGCTGGCCGTACTGGGGCGGCTGCTGGCCGTACTGGGGTGGCTGCCCCTGAGGGTACTGCTGGCCGCCCTGCGGGTACTGCTGGCCGTACGGCTGCCCGCCTTGCGGATATTGGTTGGGGTCGTACCCACCGCTTGTCATATCTGTTTCCTCGTCAGTGATCAGTAGATCGGTCGATTGCGTACGTTACGGACATCGCGCGGGTTGCAACAACCCATTCTCGTCGAGTGTCCAAGGTTCGTCGGGCAGATGGGCCGGGTCGAATCCGTCGAGCAGCTCGGCGGGCGACACCGGGGGATAGCCGAGTGAACAGGCCAGCGCCGCCGCCACTTGATCGGGTGTATTCCCAAGGGCGAGTTGGTCGGTGAGTGTCACCGCGCCGTCGCGTTTGGCCAGTCGCTTGCCCTGCGCATTCAATACCAGCGGCACGTGTGCGTACTGCGGAACCGGGAGTTCCAGCAGCGTCGCGAGGTAGGCCTGGCGCGGCGTGGACGGCAGCAGATCGTCGCCGCGGACCACCTGATCGATGCCCTGTTCGGCATCGTCGACGACGACGGCCAGGTTGTATGCCGGAATTCCGTCGCCGCGCCGCAGCACGACATCGTCGACCGGGCCGCGGTAGCGCCCGTGCAATTCGTCGACGAATTCGAATTCGCTCGTCTGCGCGCGCAGACGCAGCGCGGCCGGACGGCCGTCGCCACGATGCGCGGCCCGCTGGGCCTCGGTCAGGTCGCGGCAGGTGCCGGGATAGTGGCCGACCGGTCCGTGCGGTGCGGTCGCGGCCTGCTGGATTTCCCTTCGGGTGCAATAGCACTCGTAGGTGAGTCCGGCGGCGGTGAGCCGATCAATGGCCGAGGCGTAGTGGGATAGTCGGTCGCTCTGCCGAACGACGGGACCGTCCCAGTCCAGTCCGATCGCGGCGAGATCGGCCAGCTGGCGCTGCTCGGCCCCCGGCCGCACCCGATCCAGATCATCGACCCGGATTACGAAGCGTCGTCCGGTCGACCGCGCGAACAACCAGGCAAGCACGGCCGTGCGCAGATTTCCGAGGTGCAGATCGCCGGATGGGCTCGGCGCGTACCTGCCTGCCGGAGTACTGGTGGTTGCGGGCACGTTTGCCATGGTAGGGCTGCGGTCCAGATCACCGGATCCGCAGGTGCGGCATGAGTCGGTCTGCGGGAATCGGGGTGCCGCGCTCCAGCGCGGCCAGCAGTGTCTCGGCGTGCGCGATCAGACCGGCGCTATCGATCCCGTACGGCAGCGGGGTGCCCGGATCCGGCGCGTAGGCGCGCAGCCGCGTCACCGCCCGGGTGAGCAGCGTGCGCGCGCCCTTGGGATTGTCCCGCTGGATATGGGTGAGCCCGACTGCGTATTGTGCGAGTCCCTGCCACAGCATCCTTTCGGCGAACGGCCCGTTCTTCCATGCGGCCTCCAATACCTCGTGTGCGTTGAATGCCAGGCCGTCATCGAGCAGTTGCTGGGCGTATGAAAGGGTTTGCTGGGGTGGCAGATTCAGGTCATCCGGAATTCGCGGCACTCCGGCGCTGCCGACCGGCAGCGGCCGCCCGAACCGGTCGCGCGGGCGAGGATTGCGGGCGCGACCTGCCTCGTCGCGGGGGCGTTCGACCATGCGGCCCATCATCCACGGCCGCTGCCGGGGGCGTCCACACGGATCGGGTCGACCTGGATTTATTGACGGATAACGGAGCAATCACATCCGCAAAATGTTTGCTGCCCAGCAAATATGGGAATGAATGTCATCAACCGGCAATGTTCCCGCAACTCTTCATCTTCGCAAGATTGGCAAATGCGCCGGTTGAATGAGCAAGAGATCGGCAAATTCCCGTTGAACCTGCTAGGGTTTATCGCGCGGGGGCGACCCCGCGAGGGTAAATCGCCTCGAAGTGCAGTGCGATCACGACGCACCGTGAAAGTCGCGCGCTTTGGCAAGGCGCACCGCGGGATTCGGCGTTCCGTGCCGGATGCCGGTGCTAGTTAGAACGATGTCAGAAGAAAACTCTCGTTCTCGACGCAGCAAAGGAGCTAGTGCCGTGGAAGTTGACTTGACGGGAGCTGTGTGGCGCAAGAGCACATACAGTGGCCCCGATGGGAACTGCGTGGAAGTCGCTTTTCTCGTTGACGGCAATGTGGCGGTCCGCGACACCAAGGACAACGGCTATGGTCCGTTGTTGGCGTTCACGCCAGGCGAGTGGGATGCATTCCTAACAGGGGTGTCACAGGGGGAGTTCGGACGCGCCTGAACAACAGTCACGTCTGAACCAATCAGCACGGGCCCCGGGTCGGCACGGACTCGGGGCCTTCGCGGGTCATCAGGGGCCTTTTCCATTGCGGCCCTGGTATTTTCAGTGCAGCCCTATTGTTTCTCAGTGGCCCTGTCCGTCGCTGTTGGCCCCGTCTTGGACCTCGCGTAGGACGGCGAGCTGCTTGCGCTCCTCCGCGTGCTCGATCTCCATATTGCGCCGGGACTCCTGCCACGGATCGGGGCGGAAGAATCCGCCGGTGCCCGGCTGACCCGCCGAACCCAGCTGGTTCATCTTCTTCGGCACCGGTGCGCCCTGATACTCCAACGGAATCGGGTGTCCGTGCTCGTCCACCGGACCCAGCGGCTGGTGGATCTCGATGTACTCACCATCCGGTAGTCGCCGGATAATGCCGGTCTCGATGCCGTGCTCCAGTACCGCGCGGTCGCTGCGCTGCAGGCCCAGGCAGAAGCGATACGCGACGTAGTAGGCCACCGCAGGGAGGGTCACAATGCCGATCCGGCCGACCCAGGTGGTCGCGTTCAGCGAGACCTGGAATTTGTAGGCGATGATGTCGTTCACGCAGGACAGCGTCAGTACTACATAGAAGGTGATCGCCATCGCGCCGATCGCGGTGCGCACCGGTACGTCGCGCGGGCGCTGCAGCAGATTGTGGTGCGCGGTGTCCCTGGTCAGGCGGCGTTCGATCCACGGGTAGGCGATCAGGACCGTGAACACCAGACCCATGATCAGCGCACCCCAGAAGGGGGCGGGCACGGTATAGCGGCCCGGATAGAGCTCCCATGGCGGAATCAGGCGCATCATGCCGTCGGTCCACATCATGTAGAAGTCCGGCTGGGTACCCGCGGAGACCTGAGATGGCTTGTAGGGGCCGAAGGCCCAGATCGGGTTGATCTGCAGCAGGCCGCCGAGAAGTGCGACGACACCGAGCGTGAACGCGAAGAACGCGCCCTGATCCAGGGAGAATACCGGCACGATGCGGGTGCCGATCACATTGCGTTCGGTGCGGCCTGGACCCGGGAACTGGGTGTGCTTTTGATACCAGACCAGCGCGATATGCGCGGCGATCAGCGCGAGCATGATGCCGGGGAACAGCAGCACGTGCGCGATGAACAGGCGCGGAATGATGATTTCGCCCGGATAGTCGCCGCCGAACATCAGCCAGTGCATCCAGGTTCCGATGACCGGAATGCCCAGCGTGATGGACGAGAATGCCGCTCGCAGGCCGGTGCCCGAGAGCAGGTCGTCGGGCAGCGAGTAGCCGAAATACCCCTCGAACATGGCCAGGATCAGCAGCAGCGAGCCGAGCACCCAGTTGGCCTCGCGCGGCTTGCGGAATGCGCCGGTGAAGAAGATCCGGAACAGGTGCACGATGATCGAGGCCGCGAAAAGCAGTGCGGCCCAATGGTGTACCTGGCGCACGAACAGACCGCCGCGGACCTCGAAGGAGATGTTCAGCGATGTCTCGTAGGCGCGAGTCATGTCCACCCCGCGCAGCGGCTGGTAGGCGCCGTTGTAGGTGACCTCGGCCATCGATGGATCGAAGTACAGCGTCAGAAAGGTGCCGGACAGCACCAGGATGATGAAGGTGTACAGCGCGATCTCACCGAGTAGGAACGACCAGTGGGTCGGGAACACCTTATTGATCGACCGCTTGACGAACGCCGCGGCCCGATATCGCTCGTCGAAGGCATTGGCTTGCTCGCTTGCCGTCCGACCTATGTCAATAGTCATAGCCGACACCCCCGCCCTGGGTGAGTGGTGGTATGTGTCCTACTACAGACGGTAGCAAGGGTTCGGGCCGGAATCGATAGCTTTACTCAACGGCAATCTGGAACAAGATCATTCAGTTCTTCCCGGTGCTGCCCGTCGCCCCCGGTCATCGGTGCCATATCGTCGTGTCGTGAGTACGCTGGCGGCCCAGGACGCGACGATGTACTGGCTGTCCAGTCGCACTCGTAATGACCTGTTCTTACTCTATTGCTTCGATGATTCCGGGCGTCCGAGCGCGGAACTGCGCGAGTTCGTGGCGCGCCGCAGTGCGCGCATTGCCGATCTGCGCGTCCGGCTGCGCGAGCTGCCGGGAGATCTGGACTATCCGTCATGGGTTCGGGGCGATTTCCGTGCCGAGCAATTTGTGGAACATTTCCTTCCGGAAGCGAATTGGCCGGGTGTGTGCACAGCACTCGGCAAACTGCTCGGCACCGGTGTGGACGCGGCGGTGCGGCCGTGGCGGCTACACGTGTTCCGCGGGATCGACGGTGCGCCGCGGGACGGGTCGGGACCGGCGATGGTGGTCGTGCTGCAGCTGTCGCATGCGCTGGCCGATGGGCGGCGCGGCGCGGTGATCGCCAGGGCGCTGTTCGCCGAATCCGATCCGGTCGAGCCGGTTGCCGCGGCGAGCGATTCGGTTGCCGGGGCGCCGGGCGTTCGCGGTCGACGAATCGCTACTGCGGCAATGGAATTGGCGCCGTGGGATGCCATACAAGTGCATTCGGCACTGGCGCTGTTGCGGATGCCGCTGCGCTTCGTTCGCACGGTCGGCCTGGGCTATCGGGCTTTCCGGGCACAACGGGAGCTGGCCGAATTGACCACTGCGGGAAGGATTCCGGAGCCCGGACCCGGGTTCCCGCCGAGTCTGGTGAACCGGCCTGGCACGCGCCACGATTCAGACGGCCATCGGGTACGGATGATCGTCTGCGACGTCGAGCGGATGCGGTTCTCGGGTCACACCGTGACCGTGGTCGTGCTGACCGCCGTCTCGATCGCGCTCGATCGCTACCTGTCGGCGCGGGATGAACCGGTGGACCGACTCGGCGCCCAGGTGCCGATGGCGTTGTCCGGCAACCGGATTGCGGCTCGCAATAACTATCGCAGCCTCGGCATCGATCTGTTCATCGATGAGCCGGATCCACTGGTCCGCGCGGATAAGATCGCCGCAGCGCTCGCTGCTCGCCGGATCCGTGCCAACCACCCACTGCTGACCGCGCAGGACCGCGTTACCTCCGTCACTCCCGCCCCGCTGCTGCGCCGCGATGTCGATCGCTATCCGATCGATACCGTCCCCGATTCGATAGCCGGACATACCGTGGTCTCGAGCGTTCATCGCGGCCCGGCCGATCTGACCTTCGGTGGCGCACCCGTCCGGTTCACCGGCGGCTTCCCGGCGATCGGGTCGGTCATGCACCTGACCCATGGTGTGCACGGCCTCGGTGACACTGTCACCGTCTCGGTCCATGCCGACGCCGCCGCCGTGCCGGATATCGACGCCTATACCGAGCTGTTGCGTGCCGCGTTGGACGAGGTATTCGACTGTGCGAGACAGACATCGGGCTGAGTCTGCGGTGGGACGGCGTCGAACGCCCGGCTGGCCATGATCGTCCACGGACCCATCGGTGACCGCATGCGCCGCACATGCCTCCGGCCAGCACAGCGACGGTGCTGCGGTGGTGTCGGCCTCGGCGCGGTGATCGGATCTGAGCGGCGGTACCCGGTCAGGTCAGCGGGGCTGCGTACCGACGCCCGCCGGAATCCGGGTTCCATCCGGCCACCCCGGCGCGCACAATGGATGGGCAACCAATACCGCTCTTGAACGACGGACTATCGGGGAGCCTCGCCGCCAGCACGGTTCGAGAAAGAACCCGATCATGACCCGTTCAACCGCTTCGCCGTCGTCATGCGCGCAAGTGTGGTCGGGCCTGCTGCGACTCCCCGAAACCGGCTCGACATTCCAGCGGCTGGTCACGAAACCCTACAACTGAGTATTTCGACCAGGCATTGACCGCAGCCGGTGAGGAGCGTGCGATGTCCACCGCCAACAACATTCGAACGCCGACGGTGCTCATTCTGGGAGCCGGGTTCGGCGGGCTGGAGCTGGCTGCCTGCCTGTCCGAGTCACTGCCCGGCGAGGTCCGGGTCCTGCTCATCGACCGGAATGACGGTTTCACCTTCGGTTTCGCGAAACTGGACATCCTGTTTCGCGACCGGACGCCGGAATCCGTACGCATCCGCTACGACGAACTCGCCCGCCCCGGGGTCGAGTTCCGGCAGGAACAGGTCGTATCGATCGATCCGCGGACCCGACGCGTGGTCACCGACGCCGCCGACTACGACCCGGATTTCCTCGTGGTCGCGCTGGGTGCCGAATACGACCCGGCTGCCACACCCGGCTTCGTCGAGGACGGTCACGAGTACTACTCGATCGACGGAGCGTGCCGACTGCGCGATCGGCTGGCCCGATTCGACGGCGGAACCATTCTGATCGCGGTGTTGAGCGTGCCGTTCAAATGCCCGCCCGCACCCTACGAGGGCGCGATGCTGCTGCACGAGCTGCTGAGCCGTCGCGGCATCCGCGACCGCACCCGCATGCACGTGCTCTCCCCGATGGACGCACCGATCCCCGTTTCCGCGGACACCTCCGCCGCGCTCGTCGCGGCCCTCGCGCAACGCGGGATCGAATACTCTCCGGGGCGGCGGGTCCGCGCTCTCGATCGGGAGAAACATATCGCGACCACTCGCGCGGGCGATCTCGAATATGACCTGTTCATCGGCATCCCGACCCACTGTGTCCCGCCCGTGGTCGCGGCCTCCGGGCTGACCGTCGATGGCGGCGATGGCTGGATCCACGTCGATCCGCGCACGCTCGCCACGCCGTATCCGGGCGTCTATGCCGTTGGCGACTGCGCGGACGCGCCGGTGCCGCGGGCCGGTGTGTTCGCCGAGAACGCCGCCCGCACGGTCGCGGCGCACATTATCGCGCAGCTGCACGAGACACCCGCGCCCGGAAAGTATCTCGGCCAGGGTTCCTGCTATATCGAATTCGGGGGCGGCCTCGTCGGCAAGGTCGACGCCGACTTCCTCTCCGGGCCAACGCCGGTCGCACCGTTCATCGGGCCCTCTGTCGAACTCGCCAGGGAGAAGGCCGAATTCGCCGCCACACGAATTCGGCGCTGGTTCAAGCCTTGAAAGCCCGGTTCGTGTGCGCCTGCACTTCGGAGCCGCGAACACGCGTGTCTGCCATGCCGAAGGTTCGAGGTACCTCGCTTGGCGGTGGATGCCCGGACCTCCCTCGCCCGGTGACGTCACAACCTGGTCGACATCGCCGAGCGAGTTCGATTCCTATTGCGCGATATACGGATTCGTTCGGTCAGTCGCTACCGAACCAGCCTTTGGGGAAGAAGTTGTTCCAGCCCCAGCCCTTGGGAAACAGATTGTTCGAACCCCAGCCTTGGTTCCAGCCGTGGCACCCGTCGTCGTACCGACGATCGCCCTGCCAACCATCCTCGCCCCAACCATTGCTGCCCCACCGGCAACGAATGGTGCCCGGACATGCCTCGCTCGGCGCCGTCACAACCTGGTCTACATCGCCGAGCGAACTCGATTCCTATAGCGCGATACGCGGATTCGTGCGGTCAGTCACTGCCCCAGCCTTTGGGAAAGAAATTGTTCGAGCCCCAGCCTGGGGGGATGCCCCAGCCTGGCGGGAAGAAGCCCCAACCTGGCGGGAAGAGATGTTTCACGCCCCAGCCGCCGCATTTGTCGGTGTCCCAACGATCACTCTGCCAGCGATCGATGCCCCCAAGGTCGTAACTGTCGTCACAGCCATAGTCATGATCAGTGCGCACTACACCGGGTGTGGGCGCCGGTCCCGCCATGGCGGGAACCGACACCATCGGAATCGTCATCGCGGCCCCGACCAGCGCGACCGTCGCGAGCCGCCGACCGGTATCGGCGGCGGTCTTTTTGGTAATCATCGTGCCTTCTTCCGGCGAGTTCATCGCACGGGTCCGACTCGCCGATTCGTCGAGCTATCCATCCCCCGACGCATCTGATCCTAGGCGCGGGGCGCCGGTCGCCACCAGCATCCCGACAGCCTGAAACCACCCGAAATGCGCGCGAACCGCCGCGCCGAGTCGATGCTCCGGTTGTCGCTGTGCCGCCGCGCTGACCCAAAGGGGACCGATCTCCTGCGGATCCCCTGGGTCACTACACGAACACACCGATGAACCGTGGATTCTCTGCTACGAGGATTTGAGTGCTCAGCCAAATCCATTGCGTTTCAGGCTGTTTCGGCGCATCTCACGATTCAATTGTTAGGGCCGCGTGTTGACGTCGTCAACGCCGATCCCGAGTCGATCGTCCTCGCCCGACGTGCTGAGGTACTGGCCGAGAGTATGGCGATGGCCATGGCGAGAGTCCAGACATCCAGCGCGAAGGCCGCGACACGTTCCTGGCCACCCATTCCGATTCCCGTGTCGACCTGACCGAAGAACAGCAACGCCCCCGCCACCGCGGCGGCGGCTATGGCGAGGGTGATGGGGCGCAGTCTGCCGAACGGAGAATCCCGGCGGACGAATCCGGCACAGCAGAGGCCGATATTTCCCAATCCCATGATGAACAGCGCGCCCAGTAGATGAAGGTTCTCGTCGACGTCCGCGGGAACAAGGCCGACCAAGACCCATCCGGCCGCATTGATGGCAAAGAGAATTCGAGAACCCACCGATATCCGGCCGCGGCCCCAGCAGGCACCGGTCAGCAGCATACCGGCGAGCAGCAATACGCCATGGAGGACGAAAGAGGCGTTCATCGCGTCGTGCAACGGTGAGCACACATATCGAGGTCGAGAGGGATCCGCGATCTGGCAGTAGACGTTGCCGAGATCGCTGATGTTGTTGTCCGCCCAGCTGTACGGCGTGCGCCAGCCGGATTGCACGATCAGTTGGACGACGAGGAACTGCACGGCGGCGACGATCCATGTGACCGCACCGACCCGTACTGCCACGGAGGTGCGGATTTCGGAGTGAGCCGCGGGTTTGGATTTCACGATTTCCTTCCTGGCCCCGAATCGAGCCGGTTTTCTTTTCGTGAACGTTCGCAGTTGAGCGGGTCCCTGCACATCGCTGCGAATGGGGAAATCGGAATCCCCGCGTAGCGGGAGTCGGTGCTGGCTCTTTCGGGGGAGGTGCGCCGAACGGCTCGCCGGTAGGGTCCGGACGGTGAGTGCGGTGATTCGTTCGCTTTTCGGCAGAGTCATGTATCGGGCTTGGCTATATGCGGCTATCGGCGCTGTCGTAAGCCTGCCTCCGATGGTCTCGGCCGTCGTCGCGTCGTCGCCGAAGTGGCCGGTGGCGCTGCGGGTCGTGGGATTCACTGTCGCGCTGTGCGCGGTAGTCGTGATGATGGGCGCTCCGCGGGCGGTGCGTCGGGGGTGCGTCGGACTGGCCAACCAGCTGCTGGGTACCGATCTGTCCGCCCCGCTGGAATCACCGATGTCCCCCTGGGGTGATCGGCTCCGGACATCGGCGTACCTGGCCGCACACATGGCGATCGGTGCGATGGTGACCGCGGCGACCTGGTTGTCGGTGTTCGCGGCCGTGGTGTTCGTCGCGGTCTGGTCGAGTGGTGGCGGTCCGGTGGCGAGCTTCGGATGGACCATCGACGTGCGGCACGGGTGGCAGGGCCTGTGGACGCTGCTCGTATCCGCCGGATGTCTGACGGTCGCGGCTTGCGTCGCCGTCGGCGGCGCGCTGATTATGCGCTCGTTCGCCCAATTCCTGCTCGGCATAACGGCCGCCGAGCGACTCGCCTCCGTGGAGGAGCAGTTGGATCGGCTGGCCCAGCGCAACCGCTTGGCCCAGGAGCTGCACGACTCGATCGGGCACACCTTGACGGCCTCGACCATCCAGGCCGCTGTCGCGGGGGAACTGATGGACAGCGATCCGCAGGCGGCCCGACGCGCGCTCAGCAGCATCGAGGAGACGTCCCGCGCGGCGATGGACGATCTCGACCATGTGCTCGGCGTGCTGCGGGAAGGGAGGTCGCCCACCGCGCCGCAGCACACGCTCGCCGACCTCGGGCCCTTGACGGAGCGGGTCCGGCAGGCCGGCGCCGGGCTGCGTGTGGTGACGTTCGGAGACCTCACCCAGGTCCAGGCCACCGTGTCGCGAGAGGCTTACCGGATCATTCAGGAGGGCCTGACCAACGCCTTGCGGCACAGTGAAATGACCGAGATCAGCCTGCGGGTAGCAGTGCAGGACGGCTGCCTGGAAGTGGAGCTCATCAACCCGCTCGATGCCAACGTGCCCTTCCGCCCGGACCGGGAGCAGGGACACGGGCTGACCGGGATCGCCGAACGGGTGCGGCTGCTGCGTGGCGAGGTGTCCGCTGGGCGTACGGGAGAGCGGGGCACGCATTGGCGGCTGATCGTACGGATACCGCTACGGTCGGTGCCATGAACGCAAGCGGTGGCCCCGACCCTGGCCCGCGGGTCACCGTCCTCATCGTGGACGACGAGGAGCTCACCCGCACCGGCCTGCGGGCCTTACTCTCGGCCAAACCCGACCTGGACGTCGTCGGCGAGGCAGCGGACGGCGCCGATGTGCTTCCCATGGTCGAGCGGCTCCGCCCCGACGTCGTCCTGATGGACGTGCGGATGCCGGGTGTGGACGGCATCGAGGCGACCCGGCGGCTGCGGTCCACGCTGCCCGACCCGCCGAAGGTCATCGTGATCACCACCTTCGAGAACGACGAATACGTCTATGACGCCCTGCGGGTCGGCGCAAGTGGGTTTATCCGAAAGCGAGCGCCCGTACAGCAGATCGCGCACGCCATCCGGCTGGTGGCCACGGGCGACTCCGTGCTCTTCCCGGATGCCGTTCGCCGCTTGGCGGCAGGCAGGCCGATACGTCGGCATGCCGCCACCGGTAGGGCGACCGCGCTGACCGGCCGCGAGACCGAGACGCTGCGGCTCATGGCGAAGGGGCAGTCCAATCCAGAAGTCGCCGAACAACTGCAGGTGAGCCTGGAGACTGTGAAAACGCACGTGGGCAATGTGCTGGCCAAGCTGGGCGCGAGCAATCGCACCCAGGCCGTCGTCTTCGCCTACGAAGCGGGTCTGGTGGGCTTGGGGGCAGACGACGACTAGTGACGAGGTATCGGTATCTCCGATACCTCGGCCCCTTTGACTTGTCACAAACCGACAGGCCAAAGGGGCCGCGTGCCGCAGCCGATATATCCACGGGTCCATTTCAGGCGGTATCGCGACCTGTTCGACAGAGTGGAACGTCTGTCAATCGGTCACGGATTGGACTGTGGCGTCCTCAGCTGGGCCGAGGGCTCGTGGGGGTGCGGTGAGGGCCTGCATTGCGCCTAGACCTGCGCCGATTCCCGCGCCGATGGCGGCGAGCGGTGCCGCCATGATGGCCGCGCCGTATGTGGCGCCGATGGGCCCCGCGGCGAGACCGATCGGTGCGAACGGCAAGCCGATCGCCAGCCCGAGTGCACCGCCGACACCTGCGCCGATCAGCGCGAACGGGCTCGCCACCGTTGCGCCTGCGGCAGCACCGAGCGCCGCGGAGCCGACGGTCTGACTCGCAATACGATCGGAGCGAGTGCGTTCCATGCCGAGCGAGTCGAAGAACGTTGCGAGATCCGCCTCGGTGACCGCCGCGGCGTCGTTGAGTTGGATGGCGGGCTCCCGTGGCAGCCAATCCGGCGCCTCGACCTGCACGTTGCCGAAACGCAACATGCCCGGCGGCGGCGCGATCGGCGGCACCGGCTCGACCGGGACCGGGCCGTGCAGGAACTCGACCGGCGACAGATACTCGCTTTTCGGTACCGGCCGCGCCCACTGCAGTGAACTGCGCGTGTCGTCCGGGATTCGCGTTCCCCGGTACGGGCGCACATTCGGCGCTTGGGCGGAGGGCCAGTCCCGGGACTGTCTCGGCTGCTCTGCCTGCACGGCGGGGGTCCCCTCGTCGGCATCCGTGTCGTCGGCGACGAAGGCAACATCGCCGCCGTGCTCGGTCTGGCTCACCGGAACGTACCGGCCGGGCTCGGCATTGGCGGTACCGCTGCTACCCACCAGAGTGAGAACAACGGGAACCGCTCCAGCCACCACCATCGACCCCACCTTCTGCTGACGCAAACTGACTTTCCTGTGCTTGCCTGTGCCCATCTATTACCTTTCACAGTGCAGAGACCTTGTTGATTCGCATTCGGATCACAGGGCGTCTTGGATGGTCGAGCATGCCGTGACAGGTTCGAACCTGGGCCATCACCAGGAGTTTTCGGCTGTCGAGCACCCTGGATCGCGGGTGAACATGCCCACCATCAACCAGCTGCGCCGCAATAGGGCACATGACTCGGTCGGACTTGCCGAGCAGTCGGTGCTGGATCCCGGGGGTGTCCCATGTCTTTAGTCAAGCGGCGGCACGGTTTCGGTGGCTTTTACCGACCTGCAGGCTCTCGACGATGTGCAGGTTGCCCGTCAACAAAAACAGCAGGTCAGGGCAATGAATACTGCCCTGACCTGCTGTTTGTGGCGGAGGATAGGGGATTTGAACCCCTGAGGGCGTTAACCCAACCCGCGTTCCAGGCGAGCGCCATAGGCCACTAGGCGAATCCTCCGTGCAGCAGCATACCGGGTGCACCCGGTCGGTCACCAAATTGGGGCTGGTGGAGGCGAGAAGTCCCAGTTCGGTCCCGTTTCGACGCGGTACGGTCCACCCCCGTGGTGATCGTTGTCGGATCTGCCCGCTACACTTGCGAACGGATCCCGCGCGGCGCGCATCCTGTGAACTCCCCCAGGGCCGGAAGGCAGTAAGGGTCAACGGGCTCTGCCGGGTGCGCGGGGTCCCCTATATTCTCTCCAATTCGGAGCAACCGCCGGGTAACGTGAACACGGTCCGCCGGACGTCCAACGCGCTCGGCCGGATCAGCCGTCCGACCGCGGCACATCGGTTCGGACGTCAATCACCCCTTAGCTGCTTCGAAAGGCTGCCCAGGATGCCCCGGCAAACGCAGATCGGTTTGATGAGCAATCCGGAGCTCGTGTCCGAACACGAGATCCAGACCGCGAATTACGCGAGGCTCAAGACCGAGAAGCTCACGCTGGACCTCACCCGGGGAAAACCTTCGCCGGAACAACTCGACCTCTCCGCGGAACTGCTCTCGCTGCCCGGTGCGGGCGATTTCAAGGATGGCACCGGCACCGACTGCCGCAACTACGGTGGGCTGCACGGTCTCCCGGAGCTGCGCGCGATCTTCGGTGAGCTACTCGGCATTCCGGTCGAGAACCTGATCGCGGGCAATAACGCCAGCCTCGAGCTGATGCACGATGTGATCACCTACGCAATGCTGTACGGCACCCCGGATTCCGAGCGGCGCTGGGTGGCCGAGCCCACCTTGAAGTTCCTGTGCCCCAGTCCGGGCTATGACCGGCACTTCGCCATAACCGAGGCGCTCGGCTTCGAGATGATTCCGATTCCGATCCGTCACGACGGTCCGGATGCGCACGCCATTGCCGAGCTGGTGGCGAACGATCCACAGATCAAGGGACTGTGGGCGGTGCCGAACTACTCCAACCCGACCGGTGTCATCTTCTCCGAAGACATTGTCCGGGAACTGGTTTCGATGCCGACCGCAGCGCCGGACTTCCGGCTGATCTGGGACAACGCCTATGCGGTGCACCCGCTGACCGATACCGCCGCAATAACGTCGCCTTCTTTAGACCAAACCTCAACGACCATGGCTTTTGATAAATATGCTTCTTCTAAAATTTCAGGTAATTTATGTATGTTATGC
>NZ_JBEXLC010000027.1:0-71644 GCF_040609795.1 Nocardia sp. NPDC004604 | reverse complement strand
GTTCACCGAGTCGTGCCTCCCTGCTGACCGGTCGGAATGCGACCTCGGTCGGTATGGCGACCATCGAGGAATTCACCGATGGCTTCCCGGGCATGTGCGGTCGGATACCGGCTGAAACCGCGCTGTGCTCAGAGGTTCTCGCCGAGCGCGGGTGGAATACGTACGCGGTCGGCAAGTGGCATATGACTCCGCTGGAGGAGGAGAATCTGGCGGCCTCGAAGCGGCATTGGCCGCTGGGACGTGGGTTCGATCGGTTCTATGGTTTCCTCGGCGGCGAGGCCGACCAGTGGTATCCGAATCTGGTGTACGACAACCATCCGATCTCGCAGCCGTACGCACCGGAAGACGGATATCACCTGTCGAAGGATCTGGCCGACAAGTCGATCGAGTTCATTCGCGACGCGAAGGTGATCGCCCCCAACAAGCCCTGGTTCATGTACCTGTGCCCGGGGTGCGGGCATGCGCCGCACCATGTCGCCCAGGAATGGGCCGACAAGTACCGCGGCCGTTTCGACATGGGCTATGAGAAGTATCGCGAGATCGTCCTGGAGAACCAGAAACGCATGGGTCTGGTACCGGAGAATACCGAATTGTCGCCGATGAACCCGTATTCGACGGCCACCAGTGCGGATGGCAAGCCGTGGCCGACGCAGGACACGGTGCGCGCGTGGGATTCGCTGTCGGAGGATGAGAAGCGGCTGTTCCGGCGGCAGGCGGAGGTGTTCGCCGGATTCCTGTCCTACACCGATGCGCAGATCGGCCGATTGCTGGATTACCTCGAGGAAAGCGGCCAGCTGGACAACACCATCATCGTCACCTTCTCCGACAACGGCGCCAGCGGCGAGGGCGGTCCGAACGGTTCGGTGAACGAGATGAAGTTCTTCAACGGCTATATCGACACCGTCGAGGACAGTTTGGTGAAGCTCGACGCGCTGGGTTCACCGACCACCTACAACCACTACAGCATCGGCTGGGCGATGGCCTTCAACACCCCGTACAAGCTGTACAAGCGGTATGCCTCGCACGAAGGCGGCATCGCCGACCCGTGCATCATGTGCTGGCCCGCCGGGATGACGGCGCGCGGGGAGGTGCGCCACCAGTACCTCAATGTCTGCGATATCACCCCCACTGTCTATGAACTGCTCGGCATCACTCCCCCGGACACCGTGAAGCATGTGGCGCAGCGTCCCTTGGAGGGCGTGAGTTTCCGGGCGCTGCTCGATGACGTGAATGCGGATGTCGGCAAGCACACGCAGTTTTATTCGATGCTGGGCACGCGCGGCATCTGGCATCGCGGATGGTTCGCCGACACCGTTCACGCGGCCTGTCCGTCCGGCTGGGGGCATTTCGACAAGGACCGCTGGGAACTGTTCCATATCGAGCAGGACCGCAGTCAGATGCACGACCTGGCCGACGCTCATCCGGAGAAGCTGGAGGAGATGAAGGCGCTGTGGTTCTCCGAGGCCGCGAAGTACAACGGAATGCCGCTCAACGACCTCGACATCATCTCCGCCTTGACCCGCTACCGTCCGACCTACGCCACCGATAGGGACAATTTCGTCTACTATCCGGGCAGCGCCGAGGTGGGACCGGGTGCGGCGCTGGAGATCCATGGGCGTTCGTTCGCGCTGCTCGCCGAGACGACGATCACCAGTCCCGATGCGCAGGGAGTGCTCTTCGCCCATGGCGGGCGTCTCGGTGGGCACACGCTGTTCCTGCAGGACGGGCGGTTGTACTACATCTACAACTTCCTCGGCGACGAAGAGCAGATCATCGTTTCCGACCGTCCGGTACCGCTCGGCGATCACATCCTCGGGGTTCGGTACGAACGGCACGGCACCCGGTCCGATAACTTCACGCCCACCGGTGAGGCCATCTTGTACATCGACGACAGCGCGGTGGGCTCACTCGATGACATGCGGACTCAGCCCATCACCTTCTCCGGTGTGGGGGAAGGAGTCCGTGTCGGTCGCGACAGCGGTCAGTCGGTTTCCGCGCGCTACCACTCGCCGTTCCCGTTCACCGGCGGAACCATGCATCAGGTGGTCGCAGATGTGTCCGGGAAGCCGTATGAGGATCTGGAAATGGCGGCGGCCGCGGCATTTTCGCGCGACTGAGGCGAGGTGTCCATGGCTACTGCGAGCCGCGCGGATGTGCGGCGTGGCATGGTCCGGATATCGGGTGGCGACTTCGCGATGGGGTCGGCGGAGTTCTTCCCCGAGGAGCGGCCGGTGCATCGGGTGTGGGTCGATTCGTTCTGGATCGATCCGCATCCGGTGACCAATGCTGCGTTCCGGCGCTTCGTGAAGCAGACCGGATATGTCACGGTCGCCGAACGTCCGCTGGCGGCCGAGGATTATCCGGATGCGGAGCCGCAGAATCTGGTACCCGGTGGGCTGGTGTTCCGGCCCACCGGGCATCCGGTGCCGTTGGACGATTGGCGGCGCTGGTGGTGGTACGCGCCGGGGGCGAATTGGCGTCACCCGCGCGGGCCCGTCGGGACGCTGGATGGACTCGATCGCCATCCGGTGACCCAGATCGCCTACGAGGATGCCGCGGCCTACGCGTCGTGGGCGGGCAAACAACTACCGACCGAGGCCGAGTGGGAGTATGCCGCCCGGGGCGGGCTGGACGGGGCCACCTTTGCCTGGGGTGACGAGTTCGAACCCACGGGCAGGCGCATGGCCAATATCTGGGTTGGCGCCTTCCCGTGGCAGTTCTTTCCCGGCCGAGGACAGACACCGAGACCGGGCACCACGGTGGTCGGCACCTACTCGCTCAATGGTCACGGTCTCTATGACATGACCGGCAATGTGTGGGAGTGGACCGTGGACTACTTCCGCGCACAGCACCCGGGCCCATCCTGCTGTGCGCCGCGCAATCCGCGCGTGGACACGCCTGAATCCGAAGCGGCCCAACGCTTTCCGCGTCGTGTCATCAAGGGTGGCTCCTTTCTGTGTGCGGCCAACTACTGTCTGCGCTACCGGCCGGCCGCCCGGCAAGGCCAGGCCGAGGACACCGCCACCTGCCATCTCGGGTTCCGCTGCGTGGTGCGCGACGGGGATTCGTGAGAAGTCGGTGTTTGCGCGCTGGCATCGGGATCATCGAAGTCGATTCCGGCGTGTTGGGTGAGCATCACCGAATGCGCCAGCCGGGCAACCAGTTCCGCGACGGGTCGGGATCGTATCGGTCGATGGCGCCGCGTTCCTGTGCGGCACTTGGACGATGGAGCGAATGCCCTGGGGACCATTCCGTGCCGCACGCGATGTAGAAGCCGAGGGCCCGCTGGGTAGCGGTCGGGTCGGAATTGGTTCTCACCCGCGAGCCGATAGCGAGGCCAGTGATCGGCAATTGGCTCTGTTTCGAGAGGCCAGTTCTCGGCATGCTGGGCTGATGTTGGTTCGGCGGTTGGTGGCGCTCTATGTCGGGTTGTGGCTGTACGGGTTTTCGATGGCGGTGATGATTCGGGCTGGGCTGGGGTTGGATCCCTGGGATGTGTTCCACCAAGGGGTGGCCGGGCATGTGCCGATCAGTTTCGGTGCGGTGACCGCGGTCACCGGAGTCGCGGTGCTGTTGGCGTGGATTCCATTGCGGCAGTGGCCCGGTCTGGGGACGGTGAGCAATGTCGTGGTCATCGGGGTATCGGTCGATATCGGGTTGTGGATGCTGCCGGTGTGGGATGTGCTGCCGGTGCGGATCGGCGCGATGGGTGCCGCGGTGGTTTTGAATGCGGTGGCCACGGTGCTCTACATCGGTGCAGGCATGGGGCCGGGACCGCGTGATGGACTGATGACCGGACTGGTTCGACGGACGGGATGGTCGGTTCGGTTGGTGCGGACCGGGATCGAGGTGTCGGTATTGGCGACGGGCTGGCTATTGGGTGGCAGTGTCGGCGTGGGGACTGTGGTGTACGCGTTCGGGATCGGGCCGTTGATCCAGGTGTTGATTCCGTTCGTCGATCGGTATCTTCCGGGATTCCATGCCGATCGAAAGGTCGAGCCGGATGTCGTCCCGGTCGCGTCGTGACCGCGGTCTTTCGGGCCCCTTTTGATCGCCGCGCAGGAATCCGAGGTCGATCGGCTGCCCTGCCGTGATGCCGATGGAGCCGAAGTCCGTCTGATGCGCGGGACGGCTATGGCCGAAAATGTCGATTTTGTGGCCGCGGCGCTCTCTCGGCAACTGTGTCGGCGTTCATACAGTTATCGATATGACCAGCACTCCGTCTGTGCTCATCGTCGGCGCCGGCTTCGGCGGTCTCGCGGCCGCGCTCGAGCTCGAGCGCCACGGTTATGACGCGTACACCATCATCGATAAGGCCGACGGACTCGGCGGAGTCTGGCGGGACAATACCTATCCGGGCGCGGCCTGTGACGCACCGTCGGACCTGTATTCGTTCTCCTTCGCCCCGAATGCGCACTGGCCCAAGCGGTTCGCCGAACAACCCGACATCCTCGCGTATATGCGCGATGTCGCGCGGCGCTACGACCTGGACAAGCACATGCGCTTCGGTGTTGAGGTCGCCTCGGCCGACTTCGACGCCGATCGTGGCGTGTGGCAGGTGCGCACGACCGACGGTGAGGTGCTCGAGGCGGATGTGTTCGTGCCCGCGGTCGGTCAGTTGTCGCGTCCGGTGTGGCCGAGCATTTCGGGCATGGATTCCTTCGGTGGGGATGCGTTCCATTCCGCGCGGTGGGATCACGATGTCGAGCTGACCGGCAAGCGGGTCGCGATCATCGGCACCGGTGCCAGCGCCATTCAGATCATTCCGGCGATTCAGCCCGAGGTCGGGCAGTTGACGGTATTCCAGCGGTCGGCGCCGTGGATCATCCCGAAGATCGAAAGCTATTACGCGCCACCGAAGCTCAACGCACTGGACAAACTGTCGATCGGCAAGAAGTTCCCGGTGATCCAGCGCGCCGAGCGGTTGGGCTGGTATGCGTTCTACGAGCTGGTGACCTCCGGGTTGGAAGGCAACGGACGCATCGCGGAGGTGATCTCCGGATGGGCGAACCGGCATCGCGCGGCGCAGATCTCCGATCCCGAACTGCTGGCCAAGATGACACCGGATTATGCGGCCGGGTGCAAGCGCGGACTGATGGCGAGCAACTACTACCCGGCGGTGGCGCAGCCGAATGTGCATGTGGAGACCTCGCGCATCGCCGAGATCACCGCGACCGGTGTGCGCACCGAGGACGGCGCGCTCTGTGAGGTCGATGTCATCGTCTACTGCACCGGCTTCAATGCCACGCAGTTCTTGGCGCCCATGGCGATTCGCGGAATCGGCGGCAAGGAGCTGAGCGAGGTGTGGTCGGGTGGTGCGCGCGCCTACCAGGGACTGACCGTGCCGGGTTTCCCGAATATGTTCATCATGTACGGGCCGAATACCAATCTCGGTGCGGGCTCGATCATCTATATGCACGAGCGGCAGGCGCGTTACGTGCGCCAGGCGGTCGAGCATCTGCGTGGTGTGCGCGGTTATCTGTCGGTGCGGCCGGAGGTGGAGGCCCGCTTCGACGAGGAGATCCAGGGGCGGCTCGAACATACGGTGTGGACCAAGTGCACCAGCTGGTATCGCGAGGCGAGCGGACGGGTGACGACGAACTGGCCGGGCCGGATGAGCGAGTACGACAAGCGGACCCATTTCGATGCCCGTGACTACGAGCTGGTTCGCACTGGAGGGTAAGGCATATGACGCACTATGACGTGCGGGTGATCGGCTCCGGCTTCGGCGGCAGCGTCACCGCGCTGCAGGCGGGTGCGACCGTACATCCGCTGACCACTGCGGTGTCGGTGCGGCCGCGGTCCGGTGCTGGGTACGCCGTCGATACTGTGCGCACCGGGCGTTGGGTTCGTAAGGCAAAGCAGACCTTCACCGCCGACCAGGTGGTTCTCCGCAGCCGCGCTCGGCACCCAGCAGCTGTTGCACAATCTGCGAGATCGCGGTGTACTGCCGAATATTTCGCCGCGGCTCGGGCATCTGGCGCGCACGAATTCCGAGGCGGTGCTCGCGGTCCGAACGCGCGATAAAGACATCGCCCCGAAGAACCCGGCCGTCCCGGCGGGCGCACCCGCCGCGCTCCGATTGCCGATCACACCGGTGTAGCGCGGCTGCCGCGTAGCCAGTGGCCACCTCGCAGCTGGTCGGACCGGTCTGCTCGGCCAATTTCGGCACCGGGACCGGCCCGGCCACCGACATGAGGTTGTCGTCGTCGAACCTCGCCGAGTCGTCGGCGGACCTGTGGAACAATCGCACCGAAAGTGTCCGCCTGTGCTGGTCTTGATTCTTGCGTGAGCAATCATCCCAGTTCAGAAGGCGCTTTCTCGATTTCAGCGCATCTCGACAGCCAGATTACCTCCACGGATCGAGGCTAAGGAGACGTAAGCATGCCCGCTTTGGCCGACCTTGCCGTGGGGATTGCGCCCATCGCCGGTGGAGTGGCTCTCGGTGCAGCGGCGGGATATCTGAGGGGCCCGGATATCCGCAAGGCCATCACGCAGGATATGGAACTGCTGGACCACCTCCCTCCGGAGCAGGTGCAGCGGCGAGCCGAACTGCAACAGAGCATCGATAGTCGCATCGACGACCTGGTTGCGACCGTCAACCGATACCGGCCGCTGCGCAGAGCGGCCGGCTCCTATCGCGGCAGCTTGCGCGACATCCTGCTGTTCATCTGCGCGATACTGTTTACGGGGGTCTGGTGGAGCGTCGATCATCATAAGGACAGCTGGCTACCGATGTTCGTTGTGCTCATTGTGATTTCGGTGTGGACGGCCGGCTATGCGTTCAGCGGTCTGCGCAGATCCCGACTCAGTTTCCGGCAGAGCAAGGACTGATCCACCGCACCGTGCCAGCCGGTCGCTGGGGGTTCGCACGGCCGGTTTCCCAGCTGCGATGTAGCGGACCCGTCGCCCGGGCGACGCTGGTCACGGTCGGGGGGTGTGCGGCCCCGCCGCGGTGGCTGCGTAGTCGGCGAGGTCGTCGGCCATGCGCTGCATCACCCGGGGAAGGACGAAGGGCATGGTCCAGCCGATCCCGGGCCGCATACGCCAGGTGCCGCGCCAGATGATGGTCGTTCCGCCCGTGGGAGTCGGCTCCAGTTCGACGACGGCGCGATAGTCCTTCATGGCGAAGTTGAAGGCGTCCTCGTACGCCAGGATCCGATCCTGCACGAGTTCTGTCAGTCGCTCACCGGTGACGACCCGGCCGGTGCGGAACGCTCGAACCGCGCCGATGCCGTCGTGGCCGCGTGAATCGAGGCCGCTGGAGCGTTCCTCGACCAGTTCGTCCAGCCCGGAGGACCACCGGGGCCAGCTGCGGCCATCGATCAGCAAACACCACACCGCGCTGACGGGAGCCGAGGTTGTGGAACGTACTCGGTAGTGCGGCACGTCGTATCCTTCCTGCGTATTCGGTCGACGCGATCTGCACAGTGAGACCGAGATGCGTCGGGGGACAGAATGTTTCCTGGTCTTCGGGGGCTTCGGCCGAACGCTCTGGTCGCCGAGCGGACTGGGCCTCGGGGAACGGCTACCGCTGCGGCGGAGGCGAATTCGATCACTGAGGCCCAGTCCGATTCAACACCGAGCGAGCCATCGGTCATCCGTCGAGGAAGTGCTCGAGTTCCGCAGTGACGAACTGGGGATTCTCCTCGACGAGCCAGTGCCCCGCGTGCGGGACGTCCACGGCGCGCACGATGTTGGTCAGGCGTGGAGAGACAGTGCCTCGGATCGCGTCGAGTTGCCCTTGGGCGCTCATGACCAGGGTCGGGACAGGTATCGGTGCTGCGGCTACGGTGTCGCGGACGTCGGTGTCCAGAGCGCGGTAGAGCTCGAAGCCGCCCGCCAGGACCTCGGGCCGGCTATAAGTGCGTGCGAATTCGTCGATGTCGGCGTCGGTGAACGGGGACCGATCCGAGGTGCCACCGAATGCCGTGCCGCCGAAGGAAACCTGAGGATAGAACATGCCCAGGTACTCGCGGACATGGTCACCGACGACTGCTTCGGGGACCCGCCGCTGGGAATGGAAGGCGATATGCCAACTCAGCGAGCGGTAGGTACGTGCATCGATCGCCGGCCCGGGCAGCGGCAGGTCGAGGTAGCCCAGACGCGCGGTATCGGTAGGGAACTGGGCGGCATACTCGAACGCGACCGCGGCGCCGAAGTCATGCCCGACGACCCGCGCGTCCCGCACCCCGAGCCGGTCAGCGATCAGGGCATGCACGTACCGAGCCAGGGTGGCCTTGTCATAGCCGGGCGGTGAACCGGCGCTGTCACCCAGCCCGGGCAGGTCGACGGCATAAACGGTGTGGTGTTCGGCGAGCGCGGGCATGATCGGCCACCAGCCGTACCAGGTCTGCGGCCAACCATGGATCAGCACCACCGGTGTGCCGCTACCGCCGGTCACATAGTGCATACGCACACCGTCGACGTCGGCGAACTCGTGCCGGAAAGCGTTGTCGAACTGGGGATCCCCGTGGGTGGCGGCGGCGTAAGGGGCGACGGCGGGGGTTGTCGTGGAGCAGGCCGCGGTCCCCATCGTGAGCAGGAGGACGGACGCGACGGCCGCCAGCGCGCGGGCAGATCGGAGGAAGCGGCGCGACGACGGCCGGGCTGCGATGATCATGAATTCCTTTCTGGGGGAAGGTGGATGGGCTCAGCGTCCGGTCGCGCCGTCGATGAGTTCGCGCAGGATATCGGCGTGACCGGCGTGGCGGCCGGTCTCTTCGATCATGTGGGTGAGCGCCCAGCGGACGCTGGGAGCGGGACGGCCCGGTTGCGGCTGTGGCACGGGTGCGCCGAGATCGGTACAGCCGTCGAGCATTTCGTTGGCACGCTCGACCGCGTCGCGGTAGCGGGCGACGACATCGGCGACACTGTCAGATGGTGCGGCCTGGAACGTCGCCTGCCAGTCGGTGACATTGTCCCCGAGGAACATCGAGCGTTCGACGTGAGTCAGGTGCTCGAGCAGGCCGAGCAGGTTGGTGCCCGACGGTACTGCGGCAGTTCGTGCTTGCGGTTCGGGGGCACCCTCGACCTTTGCCGCGATCGAGGACCGGAGATAGTCGAGGAATCCGCGCAGGGTCCCGGTCTCGTCGTTTCCGGTCCGAGGCGGCGGGGTGTCGCGGCGGCGGACGCGGCCCGTCGTGCTGGGCATGGTGGTCTCCCTTGTCGCGAGCATCAGGCGGTACGGCGGATGAGCAGGACATGGTCGGTGACCTCGGCGGTGCGCCCGCCCGGCCCGGTCGCGATCCGACGGGGTGCGTCGGCGCGCTCGACCGTCCACGTCACCGGATTCAGGTTCATACCCGCGGCGACCTCGCTCGGGGTCGGGTACCGAGGGTCGGGGTCCTGGTTCCACGACCATGGCGCGGTCGAACCGTGGTCGACGACCAGCAGCCGCCCGCCCGGGCGCAGCGCGTGCGCGGCGCGGCGCAGCACGGTTTTCCGGTCCAGGTCGAAGGGGGTGTGCAGGTAGTGGGCGCAGATCAGGTCGAATCGGCCCTGCGGGAAGGACTGTCGCAAGTCGTGCCGCTCAGCGACAACCCGGTCGCCCAGACCGTGGGAGCGGGCGAGGCCGGCGAGCCGCTCGACCGCCACGACCGAGATATCGACGGCGGTGATCTGCCATCCCCGGCGGGCGAGCCACAGCGCGTCCCCGCCGTCGCCGCACCCGAGATCCAGTGCGTCGCCGGGTGGCAGGGTCGAAACTGTTTCGGCGAGAAGAACATTCGGCTGCGGGTCGATGACCCGGGGGCGGTCCGCGTAGACGCCGTCCCAGAATCTGACCGCATCGGTGGTGCTCATCGAGACTCCTTGTGTCGGAATGCGCTCAGTCTGGCGAGGCACACCGCGATCTGGCACGCGATCTTGCTGTTCCAGCAAGATGGGCTCGTGGACGGTGATACCGACGACGTACTCGATGCGGTGGAGCCGCGGCTGCGCCGTGACCGCGGCAGCACCCTCGCCGACCTCGCGGCGGCGACCAGTGTGTCGGAGAGCACCCCTGTTCCGGGTGGAGTGTATTGCGCCGCAGGCGGGCGATCCGGCTGGTTGTGGGCGGATCTGGCCTGGCAGTCGATCGAGAGCCTTGATTCACCGGAGTTTCGATTTCCGTTCACTTTCGCGCACACCATGGTGCGCTGAAATGGTCACGATCGGTACGGTCGGAGTCGACCGCCGCCCCCGTGATCGCTTGCCGCGATCCGGATCGACCAGGAGGTTCCATGTCCGCCTCGGCTCGCCGCTGTCTCGGCCGACGACGTCGCGGTGCCGCCGCGTTCGCCGCGCTGCTGGCGCTCGCTGCCACATCGTGTTCCAGCTCGTCGGAGAAGGTGTCCTCGCCCGACACCGCGACGCCGATCAAGCATGTGGTGGTGATCTTCCAGGAGAACGTCTCCTTCGATCACTACTTCGGCACCTACCCGAACGCGGCGAACACCGACGGTTCGAAGTTCACCGCCTCGCCGGATACCCCGAAGGTGGACGGGCTCACCCCGGATCTGTTGTCGCACAACCCGAACAAGTTCCAGCCGACCCGGCTCGGTGGCCCGAACCAGCAGGTGACCTGCGACCAGGACCATGAGTACAAGGACGAGCAGGCTGCATTCGACGGCGGCAAGATGGGCCAGTTCGTCGAGCACACCGAGGTCGCCGCCTGCAAGCCGCCGACCTTCGGCGCGCCCGGCCTGGTGATGGACTATTACGACGGCAATTCGGTGACGGCACTGTGGAACTACGCCCAGCACTTCTCGATGAGCGACAACTCCTACAACACCACCTTCGGCCCGTCGACGCCCGGTGCGATCAACCTGGTGTCCGGCCAGACCCACGGTGTGACAAAGGAATTCATGCCGGACGGTAAGCCGTTCCCGGAGCACTACGTGGTCGAGAACGCCGGCAACAACCAGGGCACCGTCATCGACGACCCGCAGCCGTTCGGCGACGACTGTTCGACCCGCGATCAGATCCAGCTGAGCGGCACCAACATCGGCGACCTGCTCAACAAGAAGAACATCAGCTGGGGCTTCTTCCAGGGTGGGTTCAAACCGACCGAGACCAAGGACGGCAAGGCTGTCTGCGGCGCCACCCACAACGTCGGCGTCGCACTCGGCGGCACCGGTAAGACCGGTGACAAGGCGTTCGACACCAAAGCCGACTACATCCCGCACCACGAGCCGTTCCAGTACTACCAGTCGACGGCGAACCCGCATCACCTGCCGCCGAGTTCGGTGGACAAGATCGGCCAGACCGATCAGGCCAATCACCAGTACGACCTGTCGGACTTCTGGGCCGCCGCCGACGCGGGCAACCTGCCGGCAGTGAGCTACCTGAAGGCGCCGGGCTACCAGGACGGTCATGCCGCGTACTCGGATCCGCTGGACGAGCAGCAGTTCCTCGTGGAAAGCATCAACCACCTGCAGAAGCTGCCGGACTGGAAGGACACCGCGGTCGTCATCGCCTACGACGACTCCGACGGCTGGTACGACCACAAGTCCGCGCCGATCGCTATGTCCTCCGGTTCTGCGGAAGACACGCTCACCGGGGCCGGCGCCTGCGGTGACCCGACCGGCAAACCCGCCAAGTACCAGGGCCGCTGCGGCTACGGTCCGCGGCTGCCGCTGCTGGTGATCTCGCCCTACGCCAAGGCGAACTTCGTCGATCACACCCTGACCGACCAGACCTCGATCCTGCGGTTCATCGAGGACAACTGGAAGACCGGGCGGATCGGCGACGACTCCTACGACGAGCGCGCCGGAGTGCTCGATGCGATGTTCGACTTCAAGGCGACAGCACGGCCGACGCTGGCGCTCGACCCGAAGTCCGGCAACGCGAACTGAATCCGATAGCACCGCTCGCCCGGTCCCGTCCCCGAAAGGGACGTCGGGCCGGGCGGTTTCGTGGGCGCGGTTGGAGCCGTTGCTGCCTCGCGGCAAGAAGGCGCGCTGTCGTCCTATGTGACCAAGCGGCAGCTCATCGATGGGATCCGGTGGCGGATGCGGGTCGGTTGCCCGTGGCGTGATGTGCCATCACACTGAACTCGCCGTCGAGTACCTGGCCACAATCCATTCGCCGCGATCAACCAATGGCTTCGATACGGGTGAGGACGGGCGCATCCAGCCTTCCAGCAGTTTCGGGCAGCCCATCTCATCGTCGGAGAGCGCGAGGTCGCCCAAGTCCGTTGGGACCGTGCGCTTCTGGCACGGTCGGCACCCCCGGCACACGATCACCCCTGCGTCGACGGGGCGATATTGATCGGGAGCCTGCGACACCTTCGTAGCCGCGCGGCATGTCCGTTCGGACGTGCGCAGCGAGTGCCTACGTTCCACGACGGCACCCGGCAGAACGGCCCGGCTGTCCTGATGCTGGGCCGTGGACCAACCAGAGTCGATCTAGACGATATTCATCGGCGGGGACGGTGAGAAAGTGACCGGAAGTGCCGTCATAGCGCGGTGGAACGGGCCCGGCCGCCAGACCAGGTCGTCCACACGGCCGATCAGTTCGATGTCGGGGAGGGCATCGAACAGCAGATCAATGGCGAACTGGACGGTAAGGTAGGCAACGTCTTTGGCGGGGCAGGCGTGTGGCCCAGCGCTCCATGCCAGATGTGAGCGATTGCCGAGACTGCTCTCCTCCGCGTCGTTGTTCCTGCGGATCTTGGGATCGTTATTGCAGGCGGTAAGACTGATGACGACCGGCTGGTCCGCGGGCAACCAGATATCGTCGACCATGACCGGCTGCCGCGGGTACGTCGTGCAGAAGTTCGCCATGGGCGGGTCGTTGAACAGAATCTCGTCAAGGGCGTTGATCGTCGACAGGTTCCTACCGAGGACATTGCCGAATGCGAATCGGTCGTCGGTGATCATCAGCAGAAGTGCATTCGTGATCAGATTGCGCTGTGCTTCGAAACCGGCACCATAGAAGGACATCAGCTGGGCGAATATCTCGTCGTCGTTGAGCCCGGCGGTATGGTTCGCCATCCGCGAAGTGACGTCATCGCCGGGCTGTTCGCGCTTGAGTCGAATCAGCTCCATCAGTGCCTGTTTGAGCATCATCATGCCTTCGCGGCTCTTGACCGTGTCGAATCTCGCGGCCATTCCGGCCGCGACCCGCTGCCCGATGTCGGCCGGGCAGCCGACCAGTTGGTTCAGTACCTCCAGGACAAGCGGAAAGGTGTACTGTCTCACCAGGTCAGCGTTACCTGCCCGACAGAAGGTGTTGATCACCGGGACAGCGGCCTTCTCGACGAGGGAAGGCAAAGTGTCCGTGGCGATCCCGTCGATGCCCGCAACCGACGCATCCCTGTAGCGTTTGTGTTCATAGCCATCGCTGTTGCGCGCCGCGGGCAGCCACGCCATCATCGGCCGGACCGGGCAGTCCTCAGGAATGGTCTTCTGCCACGTTCGCGGATCAGCCGGAAAGTGGTCGGGGTCGTTGAGGATTCTGACCGCGGTGGAGTGGCCGATCACGAGGGTCGCTTTTACACCGGGTGCCAAAAGGACCGGAACAATCGTTCCGTATTTGCTGCGCATCTCGTCGTAGGTGTGATGTGGGTCAGCGACGAAATCCGGTGTGTACAACGGTACTCGGACGTCGGTGTCGCCCAGCGATTCGTGCTGGACGGGGCAGACTCCGGGCGCAGTGATGGTGTCGGCGGACGTTGGGGACTGTGGTGTGGTCAAAGACATGACTCCAGACGAGAACAGCGATTGGACAAGCAAGACTTCATCATTGAGCGCGTGCACGTCCCTCGATCATGTGCCTCGAACGAGGGCGGCGGTGTGTCGGGTCGTTGAGCGTTCGCACAGACAGCCTTCCAGACCTGTGCTGAACCCGGCGACTCGCCCACGCTAGCAACATAGCAACGAGTGGCCAGTAGTGCTGACGAACGTTGTAGCGTCAACCTCGTTCCGGTCGCCCCTGCGGGATCGTCTATTGGACTGCCGGCGTCCCGGGCGGCGGTGGGTGGGTGGAGTGCCGAACCAGGTGCGGTGCTGTCGGATTCGGCGATCGGCCCATGGCGGCAGCAAGATCGGCATCGACCAGTTCGATGTGTCGGCACATGGATATGACTGCGCACCAACATGATCCGCAGAAGCTGGGTGGCCTGTTCCGGTGGCGAAGGAAGCCGCATTCGGCAGCTGGTCCAGTTGGGGCAGCGCACTGCGGCGTGATCGGTCGGATCGCTGGTGAGCCTGCGATTGCCACGAGATCGCGCTGCTGGCACCGCTTTTCGACGGCCGCCACCTGTGCGGCCGGTACACTCCGCCGCCGCGTTGGCGCGTCCGAGCCCTTATTGATCCGCAAGGGGCCTCAACGAGTCCGACGGGTCGCTGAACCGGATCGCCTCGATGCCGGTGGCCCAGAGGCGCAGGGTTGGAGTTGCCGCAGTGGGCACAAGGTATTTCGATGCTTCGCGGTGTGGCGGGCTAGGTGGCCTCACCGCTGCGCTCGATCGCTGTCTCACGATGATCTCGCCGCCCGGTCAACGCGTCGGTTTCCTTGCGCTGCTCGCCATTCGGCCCGAAGACCATTCCGTCCTTCCACGCGCTGCGTTCGAACATCCGCTGAAGTGGGGTCGCGACGAAGGTGGTCACCAGCGTCATGAGGGCAAGGATCGTGTAGAGCTCGGCGGTGATCAGCCCGGACGAGAGTCCGATATTCAACAGCACCAGTTCCATCAACCCGCGGGCATTGGCGAGTGCACCCATCGCGCCCGCTTCCCGCCAACCCATCCCCTGCGCCCGGGCGACCAAGCCGATGGCGCCGAACTTGCTGGCGAACGACACCACCAACACCAGCGCGGCGACCGCGAGGACCGCCGGGTCGAAGACCAGGCTCAGCTTGGTGTTGAGTCCGGTGTAGATGAAATACGCAGGCAGCAGCAGATAGCTGACCAGTGGTTCGAGTCGTTCGCGGATGCTCTCGATCAGCTCTCCGCGCGGCATGCACAGTCCGGCAACGAATGCGCCGAGTACCGAGTGGATACCGACGTAATCGGTGAAACTCGCGGCCAGCAGCACCACCACCAGCACCACCACCAGCGGCCCGACCGGCAGACCACCCGCGCGTTCGTTATCCCCCGCGCGTGGAGTCCAGGTATTGAGACGAGCCAGCAGCCGCCGCCCGATCAGGCTCATGAACAGCACATACGCCGCTCCGCCACCGGCCGCGAGGAACGCACCACCCAAGCTGTCCTTCGCGGTGGCGACCACCACAGCGAGCAGGATCCACGCGCACGCGTCATCGACAGCTGCGCACGCCAGCGACATCGTGCCCAACCGCGTCTTCAACAACCCGGAGTCGTAGATGATCCAAGCCAGGATCGGGAACGCGGTCACCGCGACCGCGGCCGCAAGAAACAGTGCGCCTTGCCAATTCGCTATCTTGTCGGTGAAATACCGCCCCTGCCCGACCAGCCACCAGCCGACACCGGCGCCGAGCACCATCGGCACGGCGACACCGACCGCTGAGGTGGCACCGGCTCGGCGCAGATGCGAGCCGAGGATATCGAGTTCGAACGAGGACCCGACCATGAACATGTAGAAGATCAGCCCGAGTTGTCCGACCACATAGATCGCGGTCAGATTCGGATGCATGATGCTGGCGTCACCGACTTTCAGTTGAGTCGGGAACAACCAGCGTTGCGCCTGCGGCCACACCCAGCCGAGAACCGAAGGCCCCAACAGGAATCCGGCGACCATGATGACCACCACCTGCACCTGCCCCAACCGCCGCAAAAGTGGCCACAGCAACCGATAGGTCACCAGGATGACCGCGAGTTGCAGGAACAGATGTGTGGTGATTTCCAGCAGCGATGGCATCGCAGCTCCCTACGTCAACGTGACCGGAATGGATGAAACGGCTTGCGGCCCACGACAAGTGTGGTGAACCGCGGAATCGTTGATCTGCCGCCCACCCGGCCCAGCCCGGCGCGGTCGGAGATCATTGGCCGGATAGCGGGCTGCGGTCTGGTGGGATGACATCGGGGTTGAAGGCCTCGCGGACATAGCAGACCGGCCGGTCTTCGAGCCACATGACGTAGGCCCGCATCGCGCACGGTCGACCATCCGGCCAACTCATGAGTCCTGCCCGCAGCATACGGCGCCGCTGGGATACACCACGAGAGATCAGCCCCGATCCGATCGGAACGTGCAGATCGTCGATTCCGGACGCGGCCGCGAGTTCCCGCACGGCGACGACGTCGTTGACCGATGCGGTCACCATGTCAGCAGTGATCAAACAGGACCGGCGCACGAGAACACGATCGATGCCGGACACCTCCAATGGCACGGTGACCGTGGCCGGTATCTGGCTGGCCTCGACATCGCCTTGGCGCAACACCTGGACGTTGAGCTGCGCGCCGACGATCGCCTCGAGAGCCGGCATGGTGAAACCTGTACTGCCCAGCAGCATTCGGGTGACCGGGTGACCGAATCGCCCGATCGCGTCTGAGACCATCCGGACATCCGAGCTACCGGGCGCGGAATCGCCCGGTAGCTCGGGGCCGGAGTGCATGACCGTCACAGCCAGCTCCGCACAACAGTTCTCACGAGAATCTGTAAGGCCGCTGCCTAATGCACCGGCTCGCTGGCAGGCTTCGGCGGACGAACCGGCCGCGTCCACCGCTGGACTTCTTCAGCGGTGACCGGCTGTTTGGTCAGTCCCAGAGGCGCGTCAGTGACGCGCAATTCACCGTCGGCCATTCCGGAGAACGGGCGACGCCAGACATCCCAGACAGGCGACATATCCAGACCGGTGCTGTGCTTGCTGTCGCCGCCCATGTAGTTGAGGTTCGCTGATTCGTCGTACAGATTGCCGACCTCGGACATGATGGTGTCGGATCCGGTGAGCTGCTGTTCGCCCGATGATTCGCGCATGTCGGTCAGCCCGGACATGATCTTGGTGAACGACGTCTCCGGAGTGTCGCCTGCTTGCGCCTCGGTGAGTTTGCTGGCGTGTCCGAAGTACTCGTCGGCACCGATGTATTGCTCATACATTCGCGAGACCAACACGAAGAATCGCGTGTACGCCCGTCGGAGGGTGTGCTGGTAGAAGCCGAGGGCTTCGGCCTCCTCCAGATCGCCTCGCAGAATGCTCGCGATCGACGCCGCAGCGATCAGCCCGCCGTAGGTACCTAGGTGTACACCGGTGGATAGCAGCGGATCCAGGAATGCCGCCGCGTCACCGACGACCGCCCACCCCGGGCCGCAGAACCTGTCCGAAGTGTAGGAGTAGTCGGTCTCGGCCTTTACCTCTGCGACCCGGGTTGCACCGGCGAGCATTTCACCCATGGGTGCGCTGTCGCCGATGGTGTCGAGGTAGTACTGCTCGAGTCCGCGCTCCCGAATCTTGTCCATGGCCTTTCGGGTGGCGACGACATAGCCGACGCTGTTGCGGCCGCCTGCCAGCGGAATGTGCCAGAACCAACCGCCTTCGGGGGTGGAGACCACATTGATCGCGCCCTCTGGACTATCCGGATGAAGGGTTGAACCCTCCCAGTACGACCAGACGGCGACATTGCGGAACCCCGGAAGTTGTTCGCGCTGAAGCAGTCCCTTCTTGGCCAGCACACCGGCTCGGCCCGACGCGTCGACAAGGAAGTCGAACTCGGTTGTGTGAATCGTGTCGTCACCGTGGACGGTCCACTCGACGGCCGTCGGACGGTCACCGTCCATGATCACATTCGTGACGGTGGCTCGCTCGATCACCTCCGCGCCCTGTTCGCGGGCGTTTTTCAACAGGATGTGGTCGAAGTCGGCGCGATCGACCTGCCACGACCACGCGTCCTCGTCGACCAACCGGGACCAGTCCAGCAGCCAGTGGTCGCTCTGCCACTGGAAGTAGCCGCCCCGCTTCACCTGGAAGCCGTGTTCGGCAACCGCGTCGTAGGCGCCGGACACGCGCAACGTCGACAAACACGACGCCAGCAGTGACTCCCCGATGTGATAGCGCGGATGCTCGTCGTGTTCCAGGACTGTTACTCGGAAACCTCCTGCCCGAGCCAGCGTGGCTGCGGTGGTGGAACCGGCTGGGCCGCCACCGATGACCAGAACGTGCGGAATGTTCATGCGAACTCCCTGGATCTGCCGACAAGGATCGTGCGTCGACACCTGCGACCGAACCAACTCCCGGTTGTCCACGGCCGCAGACACGCCCGAGCTAAGCATTGCTATTGGTTAGCCACAGTAACGACGCACGTCACTGATTGTAGCAAGCAATGGCGAGTTCTCAACTAGGAGAACGCAATTCGGCACACAGCTGATGGCGAATTCGCGGTGACTGAGGAGTCGCTGAAATCCCCGAACGAGACTTTCACGCTGAACCGTTGTCACTCGACGTGACGGGCGACGCGCCGAACAAAACGGCGAGGTCGGCGCAGAAACCGATGCGGGGGAAGGGTATTTAGCCAGCTAGGCGGTGTTGGAGCTGGGAATGGAATGGCTCGGCCAGGTGGTGATCATCGATGTCGTAGGTCATCACCTCACTCTCCCTACGGTATTCAGACTACGGCCGACCCGCGCGGCACACGGCTCGTTCCATCCAGAATCGTTCGGGTGGTGAACTTCATCTCAGAATTCGGCAGCTCTGGGTGACGGCCCTTCGCGCGCGGATAGCCATGCGGCAGAGCCCATTACCGGGCGGTTGTCCAGCTACGCGAGGGTCACCGCTTGCGCCTGCCTCGGATCATCCAGCGCGACAGCTGGATCGACCGGCTGCACCCGTGGCTCGAACCGAGCGGATGCCAATCCTGTTGTCCGACAGCGCAGCAGAGGATGTGCGCGATCGCGCCGCCCGGGTCCACTGGCGTACACCGCCAGCGCCCGGACCGCGCGATCCGTGCTCAGCCGAAGTCCTAGCCGTGCGTTTCGTCGGTGACCGCTACGGCGACCATGTTCGCGGCCGCCAGTGCCGCTTCCTCGGCACTGCATCGGCCGAGCCCGCACGCGGTGCCGACTCCGTAGGCGGTTCGGCCGGAGGCCTGTTCGAAATGCGTCAGCGCGCGGGCGCTGTCCTCGGCGGAGTCCGGAGAAACGACACCGGCGATCAGCCGCCAGCCCGGATCGAGCCTGCGCAACGGCGCATAGAATTCGGGATCCTGCGGTGCCGGCTCGGCACCGTAGGCACATGGAATATGCACTGGAGGCAGCGGAACGTCGCGCCTGTTCAGCTGTCGCGCAGTCTTATTGAGCAGGTTCACCGCTGGGGCCAGATCGCGCGGTGACAGCAAGCTTTTGTGCTTGTAGTCGCCGTAGCACAGGTGCACCACAATGTCGGCGGCGATCTCATGCATCTGCCCGATCACGCCCGCGAGCTGTCGCGCGACCAGCGGGGCGATCGCCCACTGCGAGTGCAACTGCTGGGCTTTCACCATGCTCAGCAGCGCGAGAGGGGATTCGAGTTGGAACACGACACGGTCGCCGTGCTGCGCGATGACCGTGCTCATCTCCTCGAGCACCGCGTCAGCGAACACGGGTAGATGTCGAAGCGCCGCGACGAACAGACTCGAGCGGCGCAGTGCTCTCCCGACGGGAAAGCCGTTCGAAACCGCCGCACCTGCGAAAACGAACATGGCCAGATCCAGCGGATTGGGTTGGCTGATCTGTACTTTCGTGGCGCCGAGCTCCCCGCGGTCGCCCTGCATCGCGTTGAATGCGTCGACGACCTCACCGATCCGGTCGATCCGATCCATGCTGACGTGCTGGCGCTGCAGCGTATGTCCCGAGCGCAGACCATAGGACGGGAAGTCGCTGTAGTCGGCGTACTCCCCCTCCCGCCTGACCTCGAACACATCCTGGTCCTTGCGTGTCCGCAGGTAGTCCATGATCCAGTCCGGATCCAGATCTCGGGGGACCGCAGTCACCGAGTGCCCCTTGCTGTGGTCGACGACCCACTCCATGACAACGCGATCACTCGTCACCAACTCCGCGGGCAGCGTTCCGACGTAGTGCAATTTTCTAGCCATACCGAGCTCCCCTACATCCCACACATGTACAAAGGTTGATCGATCCCATTGTGTCCCACTGGTATCGACCCATGTCCGCATGAGGGATTACCTCAGCAGCGCATCCAGCAAACGTCAGCCGCCGCTGCCACGGATCCCGCGGCCATCGCAGGCCGATCCGGGTGGCGAGAGCGGCTGGGGCGTTACGTTCTCGCTGTCGGCGGCATCGAACCCCGCAAGGGCAGCCTCGACCTCCTGGAGGCGTTCACGCTACTGGCTCGCGATCATCCCGAGCTGCGGCTCGTCATCGCTGGCGGTGAAACACTGTTCGACTACCGCGACTATCGGGTCCGGTTCGATACCCGCGCAACGGAACTCGACGTCGATGTCACCGTCCTCGGGACCGTCCTGCATACCGAACTGCCCTCGCTCATGGCGAGCGCGACGGTGCTGCCGTTCGTCTCTACGAAGGGAGGATTCGGGCTCGCGGCGGCGGCGTCAGGTGATGTCGTTCTGTACCCGAAACGGCGGGCTACGGCGATTGGACGGTGATGCGGTAGCCGAGGCGGACCTGGCGGGCGGGGTGGGCGGCGGCGGTCAGATGCAGCCAGCGGTGCAAGGCGTGGCGGGGATCGGGGACGTAGGCCGCGTGTGCGTGGGCGACGCCGAAGGGGAAGTCTCCGGACACGGAGGCAGCGGTCGCGGTCATCAGATACATCTCCGCCCAGAGGTGGGGTTCGGGCGCGTCCTCGGGCAGAGGGTGGGTGTTCGGAAGGAAGAAGCCGAACCGCTCGGCGGGTGCGCCGGAGGTGTGGATGAGCGTCCCGGTCTCGAATAATCGCACGGTTCCGATGTGCACCACGCATTGCGGCGTCAGGTGCAGGGGTGGGGCAGGCTGCAGCTCGAGCTGAAAAACCATGCGCCGACTCTACGGTGTCGCCATATGCGCGAAAGCACTGGAGCACAGCAAGGGACTGCGCAGTGCGGACAGACGGCCTCGGCTCCCGATCAAGCCATCTCCTCGTCTGCGAACACCCGCGTCGCCACGAACCCGACCACCAGCCGCGCCGACCGACATCATCGGCAGGTAGGCCGAACACTGAACCACCGGTGCCCGCGGACTGGCGGCTATGCGTCTTGCAGCGGTTCGATGCGCGCCGGAACGTGCTTATGCCACGGCGTTCCGGCAATCGCATCGCGCCAGGCGGCATCGGTGAGTTCGTTGGCGGCCACTCCGGTGCGGGTGCCGTCGGGCAGGTCGAGGCCGAGGCCGTTGGGCAGTGACGCGTGACCGGGTTGCATGCGGTCGTTGATTTCGACGGCGGCGACGGCGCTGCCGCGGCGGGTGGTAATGCGGGCGTGGTCGCCGGTGGTGAGGCCGAGGGCGTCGGCGTCGGTGGGGTTGAGGCGCAGAGCGCCTTCGGGATCGCGGCGGCGCCAGGTGTTGTCGCGGAAGATGGTGTTGGCGGTGAAGGAACGACGTTCACCGGCGGCCAGGACGAACGGGAATTCCGCGGTGGTGTGTGTGGCCGGGGTGCTGGGAAGTTCGCGCAGGGCGTGCAGTAATTCCGGGATTGCCAAGGAGATTCGCGGCTGCGGCAGGTAGTCCCAGGCGTCCGGATAATCGTCGACGGTGAAGGTGACCCCGGAGCGGCCCGCGAGGATGGCATCGAAGAGGGCGTCGGCGTCGGCGTGGCCTGCGCGGCGCATGGCGGCCGGATGCACCTTGGCGACCCGCTGCGCGAGCGCCCACAGCACCGCGGCGGAGCGCGCCCCGTCGGGCAGGGTGGGACCGAGCGTTTCATAGAGCAGGTAGGGGGCGACTCCGCCGATCTTCTTGTCCAGGGCGAGTAATGCGGCAAAGGCCAGGGCGTAGGGGCGGCGGCCGAGTTCGGCGGCGGTGCGCAGCACGGCCAGCCGGGTGCGGCCGACGGTGCCCAGTTCCCGGATCAGGCGGGCATAGATCTCGGGTTCGGGCAGCGTGCCCGGCAGCGGGTCGAGCACCGGCGCGCGCAGATGAAAGGTGTTGTGCGGGAACTCCAGATTGAAGAAGGTGGCCTCCCACTTCTCGAACTGGCTGGCCGCGGGCAGCACATAATCGGCGTGACGTGCGGTTTCGGTGAGCGCGACATCGATGACCACGACCAGATCCAGTGCGTCGAGTGCGGCGCGGAAGCTGGTCGAATCGGCCAGCGAATGTGCGGGATTGGCGGATTCGATGATCATTGCCCGGAACCGGTCGGGGTGGTCGGTGAGGATCTCCTCGGCGATCGAGTTGCACGGGACCATGCCCCCGAGGATGGGTGCGGCGGTGACCGGGCTGCGTTTGATGTCGCGGCTATAGCCCGCCAGCGGGACAATCCACGAATGTGGTTGCATGGCACCGGGTTTGGCGAAATTTCCGGTCAGCAGCCAGAGCAGCTTGTTCAGATAGGAGATCAGCGTGCTGTTGGGGCTCTGCTGGACGCCCAGATCCTCGTAGGTGGCGACACTGCCCGCGGTACCGATCCGGTGCGCAGCGGTGCGCAGCAGTTCGACCGGGACACCGCAGGTTTCGGCATAGGCCGCGACGTCGATATCGCGGAGTGCAGCGGTGACGGTGTCGACCTGGTCGAGGTGTTCGGCGATGAAGGTGTGGTCGAGCAGATCGTCCTGGACCAGGATCGCCAGCAGCGCGGCTAGGCACCACGCGTCGGTACCGGGACGGACCTGCAGGTGGATATCGGCCAGATCTGCGGTTTCGGTGCGCACCGGATCGAGCACGATCATGGTGCGGGCCGGATCCTTGGCGATCTGCTGCAGTACCGTGCGCGCGCGTGGCACACCGTGCGACTGCCAGGGGTTCTTGCCCAGGAATACCGACACCTCGGCATGTTCGAAGTCGCCGGTGGTGTGGCCGCCGGTCAGATGCGCGTCGACCCAGCCCTCGCCGGTCTTCTCCTGCGCGAGCGCGGTGGAGCGGTAGCGGCTGCCCAGTGCGCGCCGCAGGGCGCCGCTGTACGCGCCGCCGAGGTGGTTACCCTGTCCCCCGCCGCCGTAGAAGAAGATCTTCTCGCCACCGTGCGTTTCCTTGACCTCCGACAGACGTGCGGCGACCTCGGAAATCGCAGTATCCCAATCGATTTCGGTGAAACTGCCGTCCGCCTCGCGGCGCAGCGGAGCGGTCAGGCGGGTGCCGCCGTTCTGATAGTGGTCCAGGCGCAGCGCCTTGTTGCAGGTGTATCCAGCGGAGGCGACGTGGTCCTTATCGCCACGGATCTTGGCGAAGCTGCGACCGTCGAGTTGGATCAGCAGCCCACAGTTGTTCTCGCACAGGATGCAGGCGGTCTTGTGCCATTCTCCTTGTGCGGCAGCAGCATTGGCGTGCTCGCGGTTCGACCGCTCGACATTGCCGACCGGATCGGCTGGTTGGACTCGGCTGCCGTGCGGCGCGGCGGTGCTCATACTGCTCCTGTAGATCGATGTGGGTCGGCGCCGTAGCGCACGTCAACTGGTCTGGTCGACGCGTGTGCCGTCGATCCACGCCTCGGGGTCGGCGAGGAACGGGGTATCGCCGAGCCGGGCGAGATCGTCGAAGAAGGCGTCCTGGGTGCGGGTGGCGGCCTTACTGCTGCCGGTGGACAGGAATGCGGCCAGTTCGTGGTTCAGACCGCGCGACAGCGACTTTTCGGTGCCGAAGTAGATTGCGCGTTTGAGTTCCTTGATGACGACCGGATTGCGCGCGGCCAGCCGGGCGGCGGTGGCCCTGGTTTCGGCGAGCAGATCGTCTTCGGCAATCAGCCGGTGCACCAAACCCAGACGCAGACCCTCCTGCGCGCTGAGCGGTGTGCCTTCCAGGGTGAGCTCGATCGCTTTGGCCGCACCGATCCGCCGCGGCAGGCGCTGGGTGCCACCGCCGCCGGGAATCAGATCGGCGATGGACTCGATCTGGCCGAGTTTGACGTGGTCGGCGTCGGCGGCATAGCGGATATCGCAGGCCAGCGCGATCTCATGGCCGCCGCCGAGGGCGGGACCGTTGATGGCGGCGAGGTAGACCACGCGTGATCGGTTCATCCGCATGGTCGTTCGCTTCCAGCGATAGCCCCACACCATGCCGGTGCCGAGGCCGCCGCCGAACCGCTCGAGCACCCGCGCCGCGCCCGGCACCCGCAGACCGGTATTGAGCACCGGAATCAGCGGTGCGACCGCGCGGGCCGGGAGGAATGGATGCGGCATCGCGAGCATGCCGGTCAGCGCGTTCGGATCCGCATGGGTGAGGAAGCGCCCCGGCAGCCCGCCGGTCAGCACGATCGCACCCACCGTGTCATCGGTATCGGCGGCCGCGGTGAGCAGATCCAGATCGCGCACGACGGCAGGGGTGACGAAGTTCAGCGGTGGCGCGACAACGGTCGCGGTGAGCACTCTCCCGTTGCGGGCCAGGTCGATCGTCTCCAGGTCGAGCTCGGTTGCTCGCGACATCGGCGTCTCCTCGGGTCGGCGCATCGGCGACGGGCGCGGTGGAACCTTCTCGTTCGTACCCGGTACTGATTATGGTCTCCACCATAATCCGGATGTCAAGATGCACTGCCGACCGATCGGTCGTGTTCGGGGATAGATGGTGAGGTTCAGGGCTAGGTGGCGGGCAGTGGTGTGCTGCCGGGCTCGATGCTGGGTTCTGTTCACCACCTACCTGATGGCCGCGGCGGGTGCCGTGGCTGGGGCGTGGTGTGACTCGTGGGTCGGTGCAGCTCGTGCGGTGGTTGGTTCAGTGCCAGATGGCTTGGGTAAGTGCGGTGCTGGTGTAGAAGGCGCCGATCCCCGCGATGATGGTGGCGGCGAGGTTGGCGATCGCGTGGAAGCGTGCGCCGGTTTGGGTCAGTCGCAGGGTTTCGTAGGACAGGGTCGAGTAGGTGGTCAGGGCACCGCAGAAGCCGGTGCCTATCAGCAATTGCACGTTGGGGCCGACGGCCGCCGCGGTGACCGCGCCGGTGAGAAACCCGAGAGTGAAGCTGCCCACGACGTTGACGGTGAAGGTGCCCCACGGGAAGACGGTGTCGTGGCGGGCCTGGACGAGTCGGTCGGTGAGGTAGCGCGCGGGAGCGCCGATCGCGGCCCCGGCAATGACGAGCAGCCAGGTCATGATTGTTCGGTGCGGCCGACGTAGCGGATGACTTCGACGGGGTCGAGGATGACCAGCCCTTCGGTGACGAGTTCATCGAGCTGGGGCAGGAATGCGCGGACGCGGTCGGCGGAATCGATGATGACGATGGCGACCGGCAGATCCTCGCTCAGCGACAGCAGCCGAGTGGTGTGGACGCGAGAGGATGCGCCGAAGCCCTCCACGCCGCGGAACACGCTGGCCCCGGCCAGTCCGGCGTGGTGGGCGCGGTGGACGATCTCGCTGAACAACGGTTTGTGGTGCCAGGTGTCGCTTTCGCCGATGAACACCGTCAGGCGTAGCGCATCTCCGGTGAGGCGGGTCATCGTGTCCTCCGGTCGATGAAGGTGTGGGTGAGGGTGGCGGCGATCCAGGTAGCAGTCAGCGCGAGGATCGGTGTGGCGGCCAGGTAGATCAGCCCGGCGGCGGCGTGACGAGTGTCGACGAGGCGGTGGAAGTCGGCGGCGTAGGTGGAGAAGGTGGTGTAGCCGCCGAGGACACCGGTACCCAGGAACGGGCGCAGCAACCGTTGCCCGGTCCAGACTTCGGCGATCAGGACCATGAGAGCGCCCATCACGGCGCAGCCGGTGACGTTGACCAGCAGCACGGTCCAGGGAAACGCGCCGGGCGCGGTTGGCCACCGCAGTGCAGCGGCGTAGCGGGCGGTGGCGCCGATCGCGCCGCCCAGGGCGATCACAGCGAGGATGGGAGCGTGCTCGCGCAGCCGTGCACGACGCCGTCGGGCAGCGAACGGATCTGATCCGGCTGTGGTGGCGGGTGGTGGTGTGGGCACGTTTCTCCTACTCGTGGCGCGCCCAGTGGGCGCTGGTCGTCACAAGTAGGGACCGTTGGCGGTGCGTGACCGCGGTTCGGGTCCGGCGAGCCCCACCGCCGCGCGGTTCCGATCAGGCGATGGGTTCCGCAGACTGCTGAGCCTAGCCCATGCCGCTGCTGCGCAAGTCGCTACGGCAGCTGAACAACATTGCGCAGAAAAGTCCACCACTGCTGGCGAACCCCAGCACGACGAGCCCTCCAATCGCCAACGCGAGCCGCAGGTCGCGGCGGGTCGCCGCGACCTGCGGCTATTCGCCGGGAGTGCTGATGGTGGCGGCGAGGTGCGACTGGAGTTCGCCGACGGTGTCCTCGAGCGGGGCCGTATCGCGTTCGACTCGACACAGCGCGATCGCGCCCTCGACGGCGGCGACCGTCAGGGTGGCCATGCGGCGCGAGCGCGCCGGGTTCAAACCGTGGCGGATCAGCAGGTCGGTCAGGGCGGTATTCCAGCGGGCGAAGATCGCGGCGGCAGTCATGGCGAATTCCGGTGCGTCGTCATTGGTTTCGACGGCGACGGCGAAGATCGGGCAGCCCGCTCGGTAATTACTGTCGATAAGGGTCCGCCGCCACAGCGCCACGAACATGTCCAGGGCGACCATCGGGTCGTTATCGCGGGTGATCGTGTCGATGAATTCCGACATCGAGCCACCGGCCGCGGCCAGGGCATCGGAGATCAGCTGGGTGCGACCGCCCGGAAAGTGGTGATAGACCGAACCGCGCGGCGCGCCGGTACTGGCCAGCACCCGGTCCACACTGGTAGCGCTCGCGCCATGGATACGCAGGGATTCGATCGTGCCCTCGATCATCCGCCGTCGCGCGTCCCGCACCCGTGGGCGCGCCGGAGCATCCTTATTCGATCGGCGTGTCGCTGCCATGTAGCCATGGTATGGGACTCCCCATAATCGCGAGATGGTCGAGCCTGGTCGAGCCCGCCGACGCCGTAGACGACGCACCAGCGCACGCCGACAATGGCGCGCAGCTGGATGCGATCGGCCCACGGACAAACCGGAACGACCCCGGGCCATCCTTCGGTGTGCAGGCGGGCGGGAGCCACGATGCCCTAGGTCACCTGGCCGGGTGCTGTCCCTCGTCACCTGGCTGGAGCTGTCCGTTGACGTCCTACGTCACGCGGCTCGCATGGAACTCCAGCACTGCCGCCAGGGTCTCGTCGGGGGCTTCGAGCTGCGGATAGTGACCGATCTTCGGTAGCTCCACCACATCCGGATTCGGAATCAGCTCGCGGTAGCGACGGACCATATGTGCGCCGGAGACCGGGTCGAGCAGCCCGTCGATCAGCCGGACCGGAACCGGCGTATCGCGCAGCGCGCCCACCCACCGTTCGCGGTTCGTCTTGCGCTCGCCCATATACCGAATGAGCTTGTGCCCATTGCTCTTCCCATGCTTGCTGCACCACAGGATCCAGAATTGGTCCAGTTCTTCGGTGCTCGGGCGGGTGTCGGGTCCGAAGACTGCGGTGAGGTTGCTGCGGAAGACCCGTTCGGTGCCGAATACCCCGACCAGTGGTCCGAGCGGACTGGCCAGCAGCTTCTGCACCACCCGCGCCCGGTGGGTCTCGGGGAACAGCCCGCCGTTGAGCAGGCATAGCGATTCGATCACCAGTGAGTCGTCGCCGTCGGCGCGGCGTTGCGCATCGCGGGCCAGCAACTCCTGGGCGACGGTATCGCCATAGTCGTGGGCCAGGATGTGCACGCGTGAGATCCGCTGCTCGCGCAGCAGGTTCTCGTGGATATCGGCCTGATCGGCGATCCGGTACTCGTAGTTGCGGGGTTTGGCCGACCAGCCGAAGCCGATCATATCCGGCGCGATCACCCGGGCGAAGCGCTCGCGCAGACCCGGCCAGACCGCATGCCAATCCCAGGACGCGGTGGGAAATCCGTGGATGCAGAGCAGATTTCCGTCGCCCCTACCGCTGCTGTCCTGCCAGAAGATCTGGTGGCCGCGGTGGGTGTGGCGTCGCCCGCTCGCCCGCCAGGACGCAAACTCTTCCATGTCTACCTCCTTCGTGCCGACAACTATTGCGCGCGAACGCTACCGCCACAGCCATTCCGCGGAACCGACCTGACTGTCCGTGTCACGTACCGTGCAGTCTTTTTGAGCCGGGTATGTGCTCTGCGAGAATGCCAACGTGCATGTCGCGATCGGCCTGGTTGTTCTAGTCGCCTCGGCGGCGTCGCTTGCGGCGCTCGCGCGACGGTTCGGCATATCCGAACCGCTGGTATTGACGCTGGCCGGGGTGGTCGGGTCGTATCTGCCGCACGTGCCCGAGGTGCATCCGGATCCGGAGATAATTCTGCTCGGATTCCTGCCGCCGCTGCTCTACACCTCCGCGATCCGCACCTCGCTGGTCGATTTCCGGGCCAATGCGCGCACGATCGCGCTGCTGTCGGTGGGACTGGTGCTGTTCAGCACGTTCGCGGTCGCGGGGGTGGTGTGGTGGCTGCTGCCGGTGCCGTTCGCGGTGGCGGTCGCCTTGGGCGCGGTGGTTGCGCCGACGGACGCGGTGGCCGCGACCGGGATCGCGCGGCGCATCGGCATGCCGCGCCGGATCGTCACCATCCTCGAGGACGAGTCGATGTTCAACGACGCGACCGCGCTGGTGACGGTGCGCACCGCGATCGCGGCGGCCGCCGGAACGGTGTCGGTGTGGAAGGCCGGTGGTGACTTCCTGCTCGCGGCGGGCGGCGGTGCCGCGGTCGGCATCGCGGTCGCCTATCTGCTGTCGATGCTGCGGCGACGGATCAACGATCCGGTGCTGGACACCACGCTGTCGTTTCTGGCGCCCTTCGTCGCCTACCTGCCCGCCGAAGGCATCAAGGCCTCCGGTGTGATCGCGGTGGTGACCTGCGGCATGGTCCTCGGCCACGGTGCGCCGGTATGGCAGAGCGCCGCCTCCCGGATCGCCGAGCGCACCAATTGGCGCACCATCCAGTTCATTCTGGAGAGCGTCGTCTTTCTGATCATCGGATTGCAGATGCGTGCGATCATCGAGGGCGCGTGGGGCAGCGGACTCGATCACCGCACCCTGATCGTGGCGGCGGTGGCGGTCATGCTGACGGCGATGCTGTCGCGGCCGCTGTGGGTGTTCCCGGTAACGGTGCTCTCGCGCAAACTCGGCCTGTCGAATGCCGATGTGCCGCTGACCCATCCGCTGGTGGTGTCATGGGCGGGGATGCGCGGGGTGGTCACCCTGGCCGCGGTGCTGCTGCTGCCGGCCGATACCCCGCAGCTTGCGGTACTCAAGCTGCTCGCGCTCGTCGTCGTCGCGGGAACGCTACTGCTGCAAGGGACTTCGCTGTCGTGGGTGGTGCGACGGCTGCATGTGCGCGGGCCCAGTCGCGCGGAAAACGCGCTGCAGAAGGCGAATCTGTTGCAACAGGCCACCGCGGCCGGACTCGCCGAACTGGAAAAACACATCACCCCGGATACGCCGCCGGGGGTTGTCGAGAGCCTGCGTGATCGGGTCACGGGCAGGACCAACGCGGCCTGGGAGCGGCTCGGCCGCTCGGAAGCGGAATTGGCGACACCGACCGCGGAATATCGGCGGCTGCGACTCGAGATGCTGCGCGCGGAACGGGAAACGGTACTGCGCGTGCGGGATTCCGGCGGTGCGGACTACGAGATCCTGCAGTACGTGCTGTCCCGGCTCGACCTCGAGGAATCGATGATCGACCGCTTCGACGAAACCGAGGAGGAGCGCGTCGAACCGCTGGCCGCGCCCGTGGCCGCCGACTCGTGCGAACATCTGCTGGCCGCGCCGCTGCTGCTCGAGCCGAACGAACCCGATGAATGCAAGGAATGCCTGGCCGAGGGACTGACCTGGGTGCATCTGCGAATGTGCCTGTCCTGCGGGCACATTGCCTGCTGCGACTCCTCGGTGGGCAATCACGCGACCAAGCACTACGGCAGCACCGGGCATCCGGTGATGCGCAGCGTCGAGCCGGGTGAGGCGTGGCGGTGGTGCTATGTGGACGAACTGCTCGGCTAGCGTCGCAGCGCTAGCTCACCGGCGGGCGTGCGAATAGATCAACCGCGCGTACTCGGCCAGCAGCTGGTCCAGCGAAATGTCCTCACCGCCCGCGGCGATCTGCTGGTAGCCGATCAGCATCGACATACCGAGCGCGGTGACCACCGCGGTGGTCTCATCATCGCCCACAACGCCTTTGATCGCCTTGTGCACGGTGCGGCGGCGCGATTCGTCGACCCGCTTGAGCGCGAGATTCACCGATTCGTCATTGGCGGCCCAGGCGCGGATCGCGGCCTCGGCGGCGTGGTGCAGACCCGAGGCGAGGTCGGACATGGCGCGGATATCGTCATCGGGGTTGCCCTGGTTGAAGTTCAGCGTGCGCAGGATGACGACCTGGCGGTTCTCCCAGTGCTCGAGCAGTGCGTCCACGAAGCCCTGCCAGCTGCCGAAGTGATGGTAGAACGAGCCGCTGGTGACCCCGAGACGGCGGCACAGCACGCCGATATTGAGGCCTTTGAAGCCGAGTTCGGAGAGGACCTCCAGAGCGGTGTCGAAATACTGCTCCTTGGTGACCACTCGTGACATTCGCAGGCGCCGTTTCTGTTCGTGCGGGCAGGGGTGGGAGGACCAGACAGTACCTCATCGTATTGCCGTCGCGTTGGAACGTAGCGAAGTCTACGAAATAACATCGCCACGCCGTAAAGGTACCCGTGACCGGTCGAAACATGCAGTGGCGTAGTCGAACAGAGTTTGCCGGCGCGATGCGCAACCCTGCGATTCGATTACAGAGCAAACGCTCTGTTATAGTCGTGGCATGCCTCGCCCCCGGACCCACGATCCCGACGTCGTGCTCGATGCCGCGGAGTCGCTGGCCGTGCGCTCGGGTCCGGCGGCGGTCACCATCCGTGCCGTCGCCGCCGCGACCGGAGTCTCCAACGGCGCGATCTATCACACCTTCGGTTCGCGCGCGGAACTGTTGGGCCGCAGCTGGTTACGGGCCGCACGGCGATATCTGACCATGCAGATGGACCTGGTCGAGGCGCACCTCGGGGCCTCCGTGGTGGTTGCCCCGAGTTCATCGAACGGCCGGGGTTCCGCGCATTCGCCGGAGGTCGTCGCGGCGGTACTCGCCGCGGCCGAGACACCGGTCGAATTCGCGCGACAGTTCCCGGATTCGTCGAAATTACTGCTGACCGTCTCGCGCGACGAACTGCTCGGCGACGAACTGCCCGACCAGGTCGCGGCCGAACTCGCCGGAACCGATGACGCGCTGGTGGCGCTGATCATCCGCCTGTCCCGCGCGCTGTGGGGCCGGGGCGACGGCGCCGCGGTCGATGTGATCACCACCTGCGTCGTCGATCTGCCGACCGCCATCCTGCTGCGCCGGGACCGGATCACCGAACCCATTGCCCGCGAACACCTGCGAGCCGCCGTGCGCGCGGTGCTCGACGTGGGCCCACCCGACCGAACCTCGAAAACCAACCCCGACAAAGGAACATCATGAGCACACTGAGCTACCACGAGAAGATTGCCGTCCTGGACCTGGGTACCGACGAAAATCGTTTCACCCCAGCCTTTCTCGAGACCGTCAACGCCCAACTCGACGCCGTGCTCGCCGAGGGCGCCGATGCGCTGGTGACCACCGCGAGCGGCAAGTTCTACTCCAACGGCCTCGACCTGGACTGGCTGGTCGCCAATGGCGAGCGCACCCAGTGGTACATCGGCCAGGTGCAGGCGCTGTTCGCTCGGGTGCTGACCCTGCCCATCCCGACCGCCGCCGCACTGCCCGGCCACGCCTTCGGTGCGGGCGCCATGCTCGCCCTGGCCCATGACTACCGCGTAATGCGCGGCGACCGGGGCTACTTCTGCCTGCCCGAGGTCGATATCCGCATTCCGTTCACCCCGGGCATGGCCGCGCTGATCCAGTCCAAGCTGACGCCCAAGGCCGCAGTCGCCTCGATGACCACCGGCCGCCGCTTCAGCGGCGTCGACGCCAGGGCACTCGATATCGTCGATGCGACCGCGGGCGAAGGTACGGTCACCACCGAGGCCCTCGCGCTGCTCGCCCCGCTCGGTGCCAAGGACCCCGGGACGCTCGGCGCGATCAAGAACACCATGTTCGGCCCGGTCGTCACCAAGCTGACCGAGACCGCCTCGTAAACCGCTGCGCCCCGGTAGGTTTGCCGAGCAGTCGACCCAGGAGCCCGCTATGACCGACGCCGCCACCCTGCACCGCGAGGGCCACATCGCGATCATCACCCTGAACCGGCCCGAGGCGATGAACGCAGTGAACGCCGCGCTCTCGACTGCCGTCGGCGCGGCCCTCGAAGAGTTGGCGGCCGATCGGGAACTGCGGGTCGGGGTGATCACCGGGGCCGGTCGCGCGTTCTGCGCGGGCGCTGACCTCAAGGAATTGGCGCGCGGCACCGGCATTCACGATCCGCAGCACCCGGAATACGGATTCGCCGGTCTGGTCCAGCATTTCGTCGATAAACCGCTCATCGCCGCCGTCAACGGATTCGCCCTCGGCGGCGGCACCGAGATCGTACTGGCCTGCGATCTCGCGGTGATGAGCGCCGACGCCCACCTCGGACTGCCCGAGGTCACCCGCGGCCTGTTCGCCGCCGCGGGCGGGGTGCTACGGCTGCCACGCCAGATCCCGCCCAAGATCGCCCACGAGATGGTGCTCACCGGAACCCCGATCGATGCCGCGGCGGCCGCGCACTGGGGACTGGTCAACCGGGTCGTCCCGGCCGAGCAGGTACTGCCCGCCGCAATGGAACTCGCCGAGACGATCGCCGCCAACGCACCGCTGTCGGTGCGCGCCTCCAAGCGAATCATGCACCGCGTCAACGAGTTCGGCTCCGAATGGGACAACCCGATCTGGGAGATGAGCTTCCACGAGGCGGCCCCGATCTTCACCAGCAGGGACGCGCTCGAAGGTCCGCGCGCCTTCGCCGAGAAGCGTGCGCCGCAATGGCGCGGTGAATGATGGGATTGCCCGCCTACTCGGAGCCGTCCGCAGCGCCGTCGGTGAGGTGCCTGTCGAAGAAGGCGAAGATGCGACGCCAGGCATCGCGGGTGGCGTCGGCGTCGTAGCCGAGGCCGGTGACCCGCAGCACCGGGTCGATGGCGAAGATATTCGCGAAACCGTGCATGGTGCCCGGATAGGTCTTGATGTCGTGTTCGACACCGAGTTCGGTGAGCGCACGGTCGAGTTTGCGGCCCGCGCCGATGAGCGAGGGATCGAGCTGGGCATAGCTGGCCACCACCGGACACGCGCCCTCGAGCTGGGCGCGGTAGTCGCCGTAGAGACCCGGATAGAACGGCGCGGCCGCGTCGAAACCCATAGGCGCGGTGAGCAATGCGAAACCGCCACCCATGCAGAAACCGATGACCGCGGTCTTACCGGTGCAGTCGGGCTCGGCGACGAGCCGGTCCCGGGCGGCCAGGATCTCCCGGATCGCCGGGCTCGCACCGGTCAGGATCAGCGAGCGCATTACCGCGCGGATGCAGCGCACCCGGCCGTTGGCGAACAGATTCGGGGCGATGGTGAGATAGCCGTAGTCGGCAAGCATTTCGACATTGGCGCGGAGATCGGGGCCGAAGCCGACGCCGTCGTGGACCACCACGACACCGGGCCACGGCCCGTTCCCGGTCGGGCGGGCCAGGATCGCCTCGAGGGTGCCGTCCGGCGCGTCCAGCTCGATGGTGTTCATGACCAGAATGTATGTCACTGTCTCAGACGTGTACAGCCAAGCGGTGGCTATCGCGTGGCGCGCTCGAACGCGCGGCGTGAGTCTCCGGGCGTTGGTCAGTAGGACACGCGCACCCGGACGCAGCACGGACGCTTGGAGTAAGCCGTTGCCCAGCCACGCCCACACCGGCCACACCGACGGCACGATCCGCGCCGCAACCGCGTGCTGTCACCGGATCGTCTGATCGCTGCCGCGCATGCGGCGCAACGCTTTCGACGAGACATCGCGGTTGTGCAGTCCCCATTTCGGCTGTTGTGCGCGTACCGCCCTTTCACGGGCGGTGGCGATCACCCAGGACGCGTCGGTGGCATCGAATACCTCGGGGGGAGGGCCGTGCCCGCCCACGGTGCGAACAGGTGAGCTGCCTTGCCCGCCTGCGGGATCCGCGCCCCATCCAGCCGCTCGATATGACCCCTGGGTGACACCGGCCGCGCCCAGTGTGCGAGGCTTGAACGGACATTCGGGTGAAAGGGCTGCTCATGACGCTAGGCATGGTCCTCGGCGACGGCTTCGCTCGCGCTTCGACGCGGGACCGCTAGCCCGTCCTCTTCCGGCCCACCGGCCCTCAGGTCGACCTCCCGCTCCTCGTCGAAGTGTTCTCCGTGCCAACGCACGTCCCATCACGAGGAGCACTCCTTTGTCGACCATTCATTGGACCGAAGCAGATACCGACCACAGCGCCCAGTGGCATTCCGAGAGTGCCGCGCCGATGCCCACCCGGGTCGCGGTTATCGATGACCGCGTGCGCGCCGATATCGCCTACCGCCTGGCCTGCGAAGGGACAGCGCTGCTGTGGCGTGGCGACTTCCACAACGCGCGCCACTTGCTGCAGGTATTGCGCCGCCGCATCGATCGCAAACCCGTACCCACAGGCGCGGATCCGGCCGAATCCTTTCACCTGTACCGCCGCGCCCGCGGCCATCGGGCCCGGGTGTTGGGCAAGCTGCTCGTGCAACTGGAGCGGGATCATTCGCTGGCATTGCGGCGGGCACCCGACGTGCGGTGGGCGTGCACCGAGGCATATGGGTCTTCGCGAGAGCCGATGGTGGTCGCGCTCACCGAACTGCTCGGCGCGATCGGAGCACGCCAATGGCGCGAAAACGGTGTCCTGATACCGGCTCTCGGCGCGCGGATCCACCCGCACTACGGGGTGTTCTCCCCCGTGCGCGGTGAATACGTCGATCTGGTCGCCTGCGCGTCGCTGCCGGTCGAGCACTTCACCGCCTTCGATCTCGGCACCGGAACCGGCGTGCTCGCGGCCGTTTTGGCGCGCCGCGGCGTCGAGCACATCGTCGCCACGGATATCAATCCGCGCGCGCTCGACTGCGCCCGCGACAATATCGACCGGCTCGCGCTCACCGGTCGCGTCGATGTGCAAGGCCCCGGCCTATTTCCCGATGGCCGTGCGCATCTGGTCGTCTGCAATCCGCCGTGGCTTCCGGCCCGTCCGACCTCGGCCGTGGAGCAGGGCGTCTACGACCCGGACAGCACCATGCTGCACGCCTTCCTGACCGGTCTCCCCGACCACCTCGAACCGGGCGGCGAGGGTTGGCTGATCCTGTCGGATCTCGCTGAACGCCTGCAACTGCGCACCCGTGCGGAGCTGCAGGCCGCCATCGAGTCGGCGGGTCTGCGGGTGGTGGATCGGATCGACACCAGGCCGCGGCACGCCCGCCCGAAGGACATCAGCGATCCGCTCCACACCGCCCGCGCCGCGGAAGTCACCTCGCTGTGGCGGCTGGTCCCCCGATGTGGTCGATGATGCGGCGCCGCAGCGGAATCGAGCGAAAACGGCACGCGCGCACCATGTCGCGACCTACGGTCGGGAGAAATTCCGCCGAAGTGATTGTGATGGGTGTGATGACCGAACCGAATACCTCCTGTGCCGCGTTCCAGCGCGTTGCCGCAATCGAACCCGATGCGATCGCGGTGCGCTCCATCGGTGGCGGGCAAGCACTGACCTGGCGCGAGTACGCCGAACAGGTCTGGGCTATTGCGGCGGGACTGCACGGGCTGGGGATCGGGCGCGGCGACACGGTCGCGCTGATGATGGCCAATCGGGTCGAGTTCTATCCGATCGAGGTGGGCGCGCAGCACACCGGCGCGACCTCGTTCTCGGTGTACAACACCCTCGCACCCGAGCAGTTGAACCATGTCTTCGGCAATGCGGGCAACCGGGTGGTGATCTGCGAGGAGCAGTACGTCGAGCGGGTCCGCACATGCGGTGCGCAGATCGAAACCATCGTCTGCATGGATGCCGAGCAGGCCGGAACGATCAACCTCGCCGAACTGAAGGCCAAGGGCCGCAATGATTTCGACTTCGAGGCGACCTGGCGGGCGGTGCGCCCCGACGATATCGCGACGCTGGTCTACACCTCGGGTACCACCGGGAATCCGAAGGGCGTCGAGATCACCCACGCCAATCTGACCGCCGAGGCGCATGCGTTCAACGCGGTGCTTCCCGTCGAATTCGGCGACCGGCAAACCTCCTACCTGCCGACCGCGCATATGGCCGACCGGTTCACCGGGCTATATCTGCAGGAGTACTACGGCACCCAGATCACCGTGGTGCCGGACCGAACCCAGTTGCCTGCGGCACTGGTGGACGCGCGGCCCACGATCTGGGGTGCGGTGCCGCGAGTGTGGGAGAAGTTCAAGGCGTCGGTCGAATTCTCCGTCGCCAATGAACCCGACGAGACCACCAGGGCCGCACTGCAATGGGCGCTCGGCGTGGCCGCGCGCAAGGCCGCTGTGCTGCTCGACGGGCGCACAGTCGATGCGGAACTGGCCGCCGAATGGGCCAGGGCGGACGAGTTGGTGCTGTCGAAGCTGCGCACCGGACTCGGCCTGGACCAAGTGAAGTGGGCGATGTCGGGCGCCGCGCCGATCCCACCGGAAACTCTCGGCTTCTTCTGCGGCCTGGGCATCCCGATCAGCGAGATCTGGGGCATGTCCGAGCTGACCTGCGTGGCAAGCGCCAGCCCGCCCGCCGAGGCACGCCTGGGCACCGTCGGACGGATGCTGCCCGGCTCGGAAGCCAAAATCGCCGAGGACGGCGAATTCCTGGTTCGCGGACCGCTGGTGATGAAGTGCTACCGCAAGGAACCAGGTAAGACCGCCGAAGCCGTCGACGCCGACGGCTGGCTGCACACCGGCGATATCCTCACCCGCGACGCCGATGGCTACCTGCGGGTCGTCGACCGCAAGAAGGAACTGATCATCAACGCGGCCGGAAAGAATATGTCCCCCGCCAATATCGAGAACACCATCAAAGCCGCCACCCCGCTCGTGGGTTCGATCGTCACCATCGGCGACGCGCGCCCCTACAACACCGCCCTGATCGTGCTCGACGCCGAATCCGCAACACCCTATGCGGCCCAACACGGTCTCCCCGACCCCTCCGCCGCCGCACTCGCCACCGACCCCGGCGTCATCGCCGACATCGCACAAGGTGTCGCGGCAGGCAACGCGAAACTATCCCGAGTAGAACAGATCAAACGCTTCACCATCCTCCCCACATTCTGGGAACCCGGCGGCGACGAAATCACCCTCACCATGAAACTGCGCCGCAAACCGATCGCAACCAAATACGCCCCCGAAATCGAAACCCTCTACACCCCAACCCCACCCGCCACAGTCCACACCCCCGTCCCCTAACCCCCCAAGCTGGACATACGATCACCATGCGCTGGTGCAGGCAAACGCCGAGAGCACCCCTGCATCAGCGCATTCTCACCCGCTGGATTTTGGCGGGTCAGTGGGGTGGGTGGTGGAGGGCTTGGACGGGGCAGGATTCGATTGCTAGTTCGGCGTCGGGGTGGTCGGGGGCGGGGATCTGGTCGACCAGGATTTGGACTTTGCCGGATTTGTCGATCTCGAAGACGTTCGGTAATAGGGCTTCGCACATGCCGTGGCCTTGGCAGCGGGAGCGGTCGGCGGTGATTTTCATGCGGGGCGCCGGGATTCGACGCGGGTGGTTTGCAGGTGGATGGGGAGGCCGTCGAGCGGGGTGGGGCCGGTTGCCCAGCCCATTGGGGGGACGTAGTCGGTGGGTACCGACCATTGGTAGTGCAGGAGCATGCGGTGCATGATCGCCTTGACGGTCATGCCGCCGAAGTACAGGCCGATGCACTTGTGTGCGCCGCCGCCGAAGGGTGCCCAGACATAGCGGTGCGATTTGTCCTCGTGGCGCTGGGCGGTGAAACGTTCCGGATCGAAGACATCCGGGTCGTGCCACCAGCGGTCGATGCGCATCGCGGGATGCGAGCCGATGACGACTATGGTGCCTGCGGGGACGAAATGGCCCTGAAGTGCGGTGTCGCGCACCGTCTCCCGGATCTGCTGGCCGACCGGGGAGTACATCCGCAGGATCTCCTTGAACACCAGATCCAGGGCGGGTAGCCGGTCGAGATCGTCGTAGTCCAGCGAATCCTTGCCCAGCGCTTGTGATTCCGCGCGCAGCCGGTCCTGCCATTCGGGGTGCAGGCCCAGCTGATAGCCCATCATCGACAGCGCGATGGTGCTGGTGTCGTGCGCGGCCATCAATACGAAGATCAAATGGTCGACGATGTCCTGATCGGTGAAGGTATGGCCCTCATCGCTCGCGGTATGGCACAGCACACTGAACAGGTCATCGCCGCTGCACGCACGTCTTGCGGGCATTTCCGCGCGACAGTAGTCCTCGAGCACCTTGCGCCCGCGTAATCCCTTCGCCCACAGACCCCCGGGCAGATTGGTGCGCACCAGCGCCTGTCCACCGCGCACCGCATCGATGAACGCCCGCTCGAGCCGGGCGGCCTCGGGGCCGAGGCGTGCGCCCATGAACACCTCCGACGCCATCCGCAGCAGTAGGTCCTTGGTCGCGGGGAACAACTGAAAGTCATTGCCGGGCAACCAGTCACGCATGCCGCGGGCGATCGCGGGAGTGGTGATGTCGAGATAGCCGACGAGCCGCTGCCGGGTGAAGGCCTGCTGCAGGATGCGCCGGTGGTAGCGGTGCTCGTCGAAGTCGCGCAACAGGATCCCGCCGTGGAAGAACGGTCCGATGAAGAAGTCGTAGCCGCGCCGCGCGGAGTACACCTTGTCGCGGTCGGAGAGGACTTCCTCGATCGCCTCCGGGCTCACCACCATGACGACGCGGCGCCCGAGCATGCCGGACCACTGGACCGGACCGTACTTTTCGAAGCGGCGCCGGGCGAAGTCGAGATTGTCGGTCATGGCCGGGAGCGCGTGCCCGATCACCGGCAATCCGTAATCACCGAGCACCGGCCGTAATTCGCTGCCCGCGGGCGGTTCGGCGAGGGTTCGGGTCCGAGTGGGATAGCGCTCGGCCAGTGCGGCCGCCGCGTGCTTTGCCCGAAGGGCAATGGTCGCCATGGTCGTGATCCTCTCGCGCCTTTGCGAAACTTCTGTGACCCAGACCATACCGGAATCGATAGTTTCCGTAAACGCTTGTTTCCTGATTGTGCTGCGGCATACTGACCCTGTGACACGGGCAGCGACCGGGATCTATCGTGGTACCTCCGCCGAACAGCGGCGCGAGGAACGCCGGCGTCGCCTCATGGACGCCGCACTCGACATCATCGGCACCCAGGGCTGGGCGACCACCACGGTGCGCGGAGTCTGCGAACAGGCCAAGGTGGGCCCGCGCTTCTTCTACGAGAGCTTCTCCGACCTCGATGCCCTGGCCGCGGCCGTGCACGACGAGATCATCGACACCGCTATCCGCAGTTCTCTGGACGCCCTGGCCGCGGCACCCGACGGTATTGCGGCCAAAACGCGAGCCGCGGTCACCGCCATCCTCACCTCCGTCATCGATGACCCGCGCCGAGCCCGGGTCGCCTTCGCCGAGGCACACGGCAGTGAAACCCTGATGCGCCGCCGCGCCGCCGCCATGCGCACCATCGCCGATGTCGTCGCCGATCAGGAACGCGCCCTGCTGGACCCGCCGCCGGGCAGCGACATCCTGGTGCGCGCGGTCTCGCTGATGATCACCGGTGGCGCCGCCGAACTGGTGCTGGTCTGGCTCGATGGCGACATCGACATCAGCCGCGACGAACTCATCGACCTCTGTGCCGAATTCGTCCTCACCTTCGCCGACAACCTCGCCACGATGGCCGCGCGTCTGCCGCCCAGACCGGCTCACTGACGCGATTTACAGGGGAAAGGTCAGGCGGTGGGGGCTGAGGTAGTCGAAGGGGTCGTGCATGGGGCGCAGTTGCGGGCGACGGTCGGCGGCGACGCGGGCCAGTTCGCCGCGCAGGGGTGCATCGTAGGTGGCGGCTGAGGCGGTCAGACCGGGCAGCCAATTGTCGTGGTGGCTGGGCACGAACAGTTCGGGGCGGATCGCCTCGATGTAGCGGCGGGGGTCGCGCAGGCCGTTCACGATCTGGTTGAAGCCCTGGACCGCGCCGATCTGCACGTTGGTGGACGGTAGCTCAGCGAAGACGTCGAAGACCTGCGGGGCTCTTTCGGTGAGCGGACCCGAGGAGTCGTGCCAGAGCAAGGAGAATCCGGGTACGCGGAATTGATAGAGCAGGCTGCCGCCTTCTGGATCCTTGAGGCGCGGCGCGCTCTGCAGCACACCCGCCAACGTGGGTGGATGACGCACGAGCGTGTGCAGTTCCGGCCTCGGGAAGAACGGTGCGGATCCGCCCGGCCGCTCGGGTGCGGTCGGTGCGGAGTGCACGTGGCGGACCGCGGTCACCTCGACCGGGCCGACGGTGAAGTCGTGCCGCTGTCCCGGCCGCGAACTCGCGTCCCCGAGCGCGACCGTTTCGAACGTCGGATCCGCCACTTGCGCACGGATATTCGCGCCATGCTCGGCGGTTCCGTACACGACAGCTCCGCAGGCCTGCGCGATCCGCCCCGCATCACCGGCGTGATCGAAATGCCCGTGCCCGATGAAGATCGCCGCTGGCGCCAGATCCGCTAGATCCTGCGCGGTCGCGGGCACATAGCCGGTACTCGTCAACCGCGGCACCCACGCATCCAGCAGAAACACCGAACCGGCCAGGGCGAACGCATAGGTCGTGCACCCCACCCAGGACAGCACCACCCGATCCGCACGCACCGCACCGGTATCCGGATCCACCACATCCGCCCCGAAAAACCGCGTTCGTGCCGCAACAGTCCGCGCATCCCCCTGCCCGCCCGAGCCTGCCAACCGCCCCGCCGCGAGCACGCCCCCCGCCTCGATCACCCCACCGATCCGGTTCCGCCAACCCATCAATCCGCGAGGATGAATACCGCACACCCGTGTACAACACCACGGATCGCCCCGCCGAACAACCCATCCGCCACCCCCCAGCGATCCCACCCGAATCCGCCCGATCAACCCGCCACGGCACACAGGCCTTCCCACCACACCTTCGGCCGAGCTGGTATGAACCTGGGCGACCAAGCGCAGGTCCAGGTTGCAGAGCTGGGCTCATCGGCGCATGGCAGCGCCGCGGTCATCTGCCCGTCGCGGATTTCGGCGGCGCTGCCTATGGTTTGCTGTCGCGCGTGCCATTCGAGGCGGTGACCTGGGGACCGCAGTCGGTGCGCCACGGATGGCTGCGCATCGACTGCGGTCGAGGTCCTTGCGGTGCTGTCGGCCGCAGTGACCCGGTGGGGCCAGCTGCGAGCTATAGCCGCACGCCGAGTAGACCGTCCACGGCGGTGGCGACGAGAGCTGGGGCCGCGCTGTCCTGGCCGCCGTAGTCCAGGGCCTGAGTGGCCCAGTTGTCCAGGGCGGCAAGGGCTTTCGGGGTGTCGAGGTCGTCGGCGAGATGTTGGCGCAGACGGGCCACGGTGTCCACGGCGGCGGGGCCGGAGGCGAGTGCGGTGGCGCGGCGCCACAGGTCCAGACGGCTGGTGGCCTCGGCAAGGACGGTGTCGGTCCACATGCGGTCCTGGCGGTAGTGACCGGCCAGCAGGCCGAGGCGGATGGCGGCCGGGTCGACTCCGGCGCGGCGCAGCTTGGAGACCAGCACCAGATTGCCCCTGGACTTCGACATCTTCTCGCCGTCCAGGCCGATCAGACCGGCGTGCACATAGTGGCGGGCGAAGCGGCGGCCCGCAATGAGCGCCTCGGCGTGCGCGGCCGAGTATTCGTGGTGCGGGTAGATCAGATCGCTGCCGCCGCCCTGGATATCGAATTCCGGGCCGACGCGGTTGAGCGCGATCGCCGCACACTCGATATGCCAACCGGGGCGGCCTGCACCGAACGGGGCGGGCCAGGACGGCTCGTCGGGACGGGCGGCGCGCCACAGCAGCGCATCGATGGTGTCGCGTTTGCCGGGACGATCCGGGTCGCCACCGCGCTCGGCGAACAGGCGATCCATGGTCGCCCGGTCGTAGCCGGATTCGTAGCCGAATTGTTCGGTGGCGTCGGCGCGGAAGTAGACGTCGGGGAACTCGGCATCGTCGACCGTGTACGCCGCACCCGAGGCCAGCAGCTTCTCCACGAATTCGACGACCTCGTCGACGGATTCGATCGCGCCGATGTAGTCGCGCGGCGGCACGATCCGCAACGCGGACATATCCTCGCGGAACAGATTGATCTCGCGGGTGCCCAGATCACGCCAGTCCATACCGTCGCGGGCCGCGCGCTCGAACAGCGGGTCGTCGACATCGGTCACGTTCTGCACGTAGTGCACCTCGTGGCCCGCGTCGCGCCAGAGCCGGTTGACCAGATCGAAGGTCAGGTAGGTGGCGGCGTGCCCGAGATGGGTGGCGTCGTAGGGGGTGATCCCGCAGACGTACATGGTGGCCGTGGCGCCCGGGGTCACCGGGCGAACCTGGCGGTCGGCGGTGTCGTACAACCGCAACGGAGGCCCTGCTCCGGGAATTGTCGGTAGGGCGGTATCGGACCAGGACTGCATGATTCGAGAGTAAAGGTGTGGTGGCGGCCATTGCGCCGCGCCCTGCCCCGAGCGGTACCGTCGGCGGCGAACACCCCGGATCTGACCTGCCCCGATGTAGTGAAAATCGGAAGTCAATGTTTCCGCGCTCGCGGATCGAATTGCTGCGAGTGACGCAGGTCACTCCGATGCGGCCGGGCCAGCTTTCTTGCGGCTACACCGCAGACGAACGATCGGACGCCGCATTCAATGATGCGGTCGATCGGGAATCCACGCGGCGGACCGGACAGCGGATTCGAGGTGTTGTACGGCGTCCGCGGGCAGTACCAGATCGATGTCTGCCAGGTTCTCCGCCAAGTGGTCGACGGTGCGCGGGGCGACGATGGGCAGCACGGCAGTGGATCGGCGTCCAACCCGCGGCCGCGCGGATTGCTATCAGCAGCACTGGCCCAGCGACGTTTCGACGGGGCTCCGCGGCCACGGACGGAGCCGAATCCCGCCGGGGCCGAATGGGATCACGCTAGGTTGGACGGATGACTGTTCTCGGTGCGGTGTCGTTGCCTCAGATCTCTCCCGAACGTTTGGTCGCGGTGGCGGCCGCGGCGGAGGACAGCGGGCTGGAAGAGTTGTGGCTGTGGGAGGACTGCTTCTGGGGCGGCGGGATCGCCAGTGCCGCAACGGTATTGGCCGGAACCGAACGGGTGCGGGTCGGCATCGGGGTGATGCCGGTGCCGCTGCGGAATGTGGCACTTGCCGCGATGGAAGTGGCGGCGCTGCTGCGACTGCATCCGGGGCGGGTGGTTCCGGGATTCGGGCACGGGGTGCAGGACTGGATGGGGCAGGTCGGTGCTCGCGTCGAGTCGCCGATGACGCTGTTGCGCGAACAGTTGGGCGCGCTACGCGGCCTGCTGAACGGCGAGAAGGTCAGCACTGCGGGCCGCTACGTGCAGCTCGACAATGTCGCCCTGGATTGGCCGCCGACCACACCCCCGGCGATCGCCGCCGCCGCGACCGGCCCGCAGACACTGCGGCTGTCCGGCGAACTCGCCGACGCCACCATCCTCACCGCACGGACCACCCCCGACGGCGTCCGCGCCGCCCGCTCGCTCATCGAAGAAGGCCGCTCGAAAGCCGGACGCACCGGAACACACCGGTTGATCGTCAACCTGCTCACCGCCACCGGCCCGGATGCATCCGAGCGCCTCACCGCCGCCCAGCAACGCAACGGCGGTGACCACCCGGCCGAGGCAGGCATCGCGGGCGATGCACAAACCATTGCGAACACCATCCGCGACTACGCCGATGCGGGCGCCGACACCGTTGTCCTCGAACCCACCGACGACGACCCGAACCTGATCGACTTCGTCCACTTCGTCGGCACCGAGGTCCGCCCACTGCTGAGCTGACACCGCAAGCCCCTCGGCTCTGCCGAGTGGGTTCTGTGGCCCGCACGCTAGGCGGCTGCACGATCGATATCAGCCCAGTTCTGCGACCACGACCGGCACAGAGCGTTGGGCGCGAATCGCGGTGACCATCGCCGGGCGCCTGGTCGAGCGTGTCCCGGATCCAGGACCACCTCGCGGCCGTCGGCGCAGGCATCCACTGCATCGGCAGCGCCTCGCTCGCCCGTGACTTTCCATGCGCGGTCCGGCGGTCGTCCGCCCTGACCAGGTGATCATGCGCGTTTCGCGACGAAGGTGGGGGTGTCGGGATCCGTTGCTGCCAAGGTGGGTGAACTATCCCGAGTGGGGTGGACCCTTCTCGGTCGATGCGGAAACCGTTGTCACATTGGACAGTTCGTGCACCGATGCAGTCGATGAAATGCGGCACCTACTGCATATCGCAAGCGGTCGACGGCGGTAGTCCCGAGCCCAGTTCAGAACGCAGGCCACGGAATCGGTCGCGACGTTCGCGGCAATGGCATTACCGGGTTGTCCAGCAGTTCGCGCGTGCGGTCGGCGAGTGCTTCGATCTCGGCATCGGTGAGATGCGACGCGAGATCATCGGCGACCGCGCCGGGGAGGGCCTTGGCGAAGGCGGCGATATCGGCCATCAGTCCATCGCAGATGGGTTTGCCCGCCCAACCCCATAGCACCGTGCGCAGTTTGTGCTCGCTGTGCAGGCAGATGCCGTGGTCGACGCCATAGACCTGACCGTCGACACCTTCCAGGGCATGCCCGCCCTTGCGGTCGGCATTGTTGAGCAGCACGTCGAGCACCGCCATTCGCTGCAGGCGAGGGTCGTCGGCATGGATCAGCGAGACCTCGTTGCCCGCCGGGTCCTGGGCGCGCAGCACCTCGCAGAATCCGTCCGGAACCGCGCCCAACGGCACCAGATCGACCAGATCGAGCCGGTTGCCCTGGTCGGTGTGGTTGTCCACCGACTCCACCCACCGCTGCACCATGCCGGGCCCGTACGGACCATCGCGCAGGATCGTCTCCGGAATGACACCCCAGCCGAGTGCATCCGACACCCGATACGAGGCGACCTCACGCCCGGCGAGGGTACCGTCCGGGAAATCCCACAGCGGCCGCTCACCGCGCACCGGCTTGTAGACCACGCGAACGGGCACGCCATCGGAACCGTCCGCATCGCAGACCAGCGTGACGTTGCTCGCGGTTGTCACCCGCCCGATCACCGACAATTCCGCGGTGTGCCATCGAGGCTCGGCCACGGACTACTCCTCTAGCTCGGCCGCGCCGAAAATATCCCCGCGCTTGTATCCGTTGGTTCGCACACACATATGCCCACGCGCCGACAGCGGCTCCCCGCACAGCGGACACGGCGGCCGCCCCGCCGCGATCACCCGCGTCGAGCGCAACGCGAACTCCCGCGCCTGGATCGGGGTCAGGAATACCCGCACCGCGTCCGGACCTTCCTCGGTGTCGTCGAGGACCACCGATTCGTCGACCTCGGTCTCGGTGATCGCCAGCAGTTCCACGACCACCGCACCCGCGTCCGCATCCCAGCCCAGGCCCATGGTGCCGACCCGGAATTCGGCGTCGATCGGGGTCACCAGCGGGTCGCTGTCGGAGATGTCCTCGGCCTGCGGCGGTACTTCGGCGCCGAATCGACGCGCGACCTCGTCCAGTAGCAGCCCCATGCGGTCGGCGAGCACCTTTACCTGCTGCTTCTCCAGCAGCACGCTGACCACCCGTGGTTCCTGCACGGCCTGCAAATAGAACGAGCGATCGCCCGGCTCACCGACGGTCCCGGCGACAAAACGATCGGGGGTGCGAAATACATGGATTGCGCGAGACATCTGCACCTCCTGATACGTGACCCTGATCGACTACCCGCGGCGCTGGACTCCGCAACACGCCACCTACTCGTTTACAAGGAATTTCAAAGCTCCGCATTCCCATTATCCGCACTCGGGGTACCACCCAGTTCGCCACCGGGAACCGGGCCCGAGGTATCGACCGGTTCGGCGTCCGGCGGCGTCCGGGAATCCGATGCGGGCCGTTGCGGTTTGGTTGCCGCCAAGCCCGACAGATCCGTGCCCGTATCGTTGAGCCGCACCACATATGGCGCGGTCGGCGTGTAGCGCACGATACTGATCGAGGCGGGCTCGACCACGATGCGCTGGAAACCGTCGAGATGGATGCCGAGTGCGTCGGCGAGTACGGATTTGATCACGTCACCGTGGGTGCACGCCACCCAGAGCACATCGTGACCGGCCTTCTCGGCGAATCTGCGATCGTGCTCGCGGACCGCGGCGACGGCGCGCACCTGCACCTGCGCCAAGCCCTCCCCGCTCGGGAAGACCGCGCCGGAGGCGTGTCGCTGCACCACCTTCCACAGTGGTTCGGTGACCAGATCCGCGATCGCCTTGCCGGTCCAGTCGCCGTAGTCGACCTCGATCAGCCGATCGTCGTACTCCGGTTCCAGACCCAGCTTTTCCGCCAGCGGCGCGACCGTTCGCTGACAGCGCAGCAGCGGTGAGTGCACGATGTGCTCGATCGGCAGCACGGCGAGTCGATCGGCGACGGCGCTGGCCTGGGTGTTGCCGAGTTCGGTCAAATCGACACCTGCACTGCGCCCGGCCAGGGTGCGGGCGGTGTTCGAGGTCGAGACACCGTGCCGCAGCAGGATCACCGTCATTGCACCAGCCTAACGATCATGTCGCCGACACCACTCCGCTCGCGAGCAGACCCATGACGGTCAGGCCGAGCACGATGCGGTAGCCGACGAACCAGTCCAGCGAATGTTTGCCGACGAACTTCAACAGCCACGCGACCGAGGCATAGCCGACGGCGAACGCGAGAATCGTCGCGACCAGCAGCTGCGGGCCGCTGGCATTGAGACCCTCACCCGCCGGTTCGAACGCATCGGGCAGGCTGAACAATCCCGATGCGGTCACCGCGGGAATGGCCAGCAGGAACGAGAATCGCACCGCGGCTTCGCGCTCCAGTCCGAGGAACAGACCCGCCGTCGCGGTCGCACCGGATCGTGATACGCCCGGGATCAGCGCAAGACATTGGGCGAAGCCCATGATCAGCCCGTCGCGGGTGGTCAGCTGCTCGATCGGGCGGATCTTGCGTCCGTAGTACTCACCGGCGGCGATGACCAGCGCGAAGGCGACCAGCATGAACGAAATCAGCCACAGATTGCGCGCGCCGGTGCGGATCTGATCCTTGAGCAGGAAGCCCAGCACACCGATCGGAATGGTCGCGATGATCACATACCAGCCGATGCGGTAATCGAGTTCGCGCTGGGCCTGTTCGTCGAGGACGCGCTTGTAGTCGGCGGTGATGACCGGCAGTTTCGTGGTCGGCTGGTCGTGCAGCGGCAGGTCCTGCCGACTGCGGCTGGTCAGCCTGTCACGCAGGCCGGCGAACCACGCGACGATGATCCGCCAGATGTCCTTGGCGAAATACACCAGCACCGCGGCCTCGGTGCCCAGCTGGGTCACCGCGGTGAACGAGGCGCCCGCGTCATCGCCGAAGAACACTCCCGACACGATGCGCAGATGCGCCGAGGAGGAGATCGGCAGAAACTCGGTGAGCCCCTGCACCAGTCCGAGTACCAAGGCCTGTACCCAGGTCATCGACTCGCCGACCACGAATCCGCCTCCACTTCCGCCCGAAAAACCTTTTCCTACTGGGCAATTGGTCTGGCGGCCGAGCACCGCACTGTGACCATCGCCGCAATCACGCAGCGACAGTACAGTGTCGATGTTGCGACGGCGTGCCCGGCTGTTCCGCCGCATGCGGGTCTGCACCGATGGGGTGCGGATTTCCCGCTCGAACTGGGTCCGCCAGGACCGAATTCGCTGTCGCGGCCGCCGACTCGACAGCGCGCCGGTGCGACCCACTGTGCTGGTGGGCGTCGAGTTGCGTATCCACACTCTAGGCTTGGCGCCGTGACGAATGCGCGGACACGGTGATGGAACAGCGGACGGTCGGCCGCAGCGGCCTACGGGTGTCCCGGATAGGACTGGCAACCCACACCTGGGGCACGCATACCGACACCGACGACGCGGCGGGGCAGTTGGTGGCATTCGCCGAGGCGGGCGGCACCCTGGTCGACACCTCCCCCGCCTACGCGGGCGGTGCGGCACAACGGATCCTGGCCGAACTGCTCGGCGATCTGGTCTCGCGCGACGATCTGGTGCTCAGCGGCTGCGCGGGTGTCGCACCGCGGATCACGCCGGCACCGGTGGGACCGACCGTGCCCACGCCGGAACCCGTACGCGCGGCCGTGGACACCTCGCGCCGCGCGCTGCTGCGTCAGCTCGATCGCACGCTGCTCGAATTGGGCACCGACTATCTCGATATCTGGCATGTCGCGGCCTGGGATCCGGCGACTCCGCTCGATGAGGTCGCCGCCACCCTCGAATTCGCGGTCCGCTCCGGGAAGGTTCGCTACGCCGGGGTGCGTGGTTTCAATGCCTGGCAGGTCGCCAGCCTCGCCGCTGTGGCGCCGGTCACGGTCGCACAGACCCCGTACTCGCTGCTGGCCCGTGATACCGAAACCGATTTCATGCCGGCAACCCGGCATCACGGGGTGGGGCTGATCGCCACCGCGCCGCTGGCCGGGGGAATTCTCACCGGCAAATATCGCGATGGGGTGCCCGCTGATTCGCGTGGTGCGGACGAGGCGACCGCCGCCGAGATCCGGCATCGGCTCGACGATCGCGCCACCCGGGTCGTTGATGCCTTGGTGACCGCCGCCGATGGATTGGCCACCTCACCACTGGCCGTCGCGCTGGCCTGGATCCGGGATCGTCCCGGCATCGCGAGCATGATCGTCGGGGCCCGCGATATCGGGCAGCTCACCGGGGTGCTGGCGGCCGAGACGCTGGAACTCCCGCGCGCCATTGCGGCGGCGCTCGACGACGTGAGTGCACGGACAGAATGACGGAGGCTAGCCTTGCCTGCATGAGGTATCTCGACCGAGTCCGATCCGGCGGGGCTCGTTTCCTCCTGGCCGCGCTGGCGCTGGCCCTGCTGCTCGGTTCGGCTGCCTGCGGTACCGGCAGCGACGCCACGACCGCGGGCGGGCGCGGGCCGGTCACCGCGAAACTGGAGAATCTGGATCCGGTGCCGATCGGGCCCGAACCCACCCCCACGCTACCGGTGACCGTTCGCTCCTTCGACGGGGCCGAGGTAACGGTGTCCGATGCCAGCCGCATTATTGCCGCCGACCGCTACGGCACGCTCGCCCAAACGGTTTGGGCGTTGGGTATGGGCGCCAAACTCGTCGGGCGCAGTACCGCGGCCGCGTTCCCCGCGGTCGCGAATGTGCCGAACGTGACCGGCGGCAGCGGGTCGCTGAACGTGGAATCGATTCTGGCGCTGCGTCCTTCGGTCTTCCTGACCGACAGCACCAGCGCCGCGGCGCAAGTGCGTGAGCAGTTGCGCGCCGCCGGGGTCACCGTCGTCTACTTCGATCCGCAGCGCACCATGGACGGGGTGGTGCCGCAGATCGAGGCGGTCGCCGCCGCGCTCGGCATTTCCGATCGCGGGCAGGCCCTGGCTCAGCGCACCCGCGACGACATCGCCGCCGCCAGTGCCGCGGTGCCCAAACTCGATAAGCCCCTCACCATCGCCTTCCTCTATCTGCGCAGCACCGCCATCACCATGCTCGCCGGACCCGGGTCCGGCGCGGACGCCCTCATCACCGCTCTGGGCGCGCGCGACGCGGGCACCGCGGCCGGATTGACCGAGCCGTTCGTCGCGATCACCAGCGAGGGCATGATCGCGGCCGCACCGGATGTGCTGCTGGTGATGTCGGATGGGCTGAAGTCGGTCGGCGGCGTCGACGGACTGGAGAAGGTGCCCGGCATCGCGCAGACCCCGGGCGGTCGCAACAAGCGCATCGTCGACATGTCCGACGCGGTGGTCCTGAGCTTCGGCCCGAATACCGGCCGAGTGATCGCCGCCCTCAGCGAGGCCGTGTACGGCACCAAGCCCGCATGAACGACGCGCCACGACATCGCGTGCGGGACTGCGGCGATCGGCTCGCACCCGGGCGACCGATGGTGCGCGAGGTCGGGCAATGACCGCCGGGGTGATCGCCGAGTTGGAACGCTCGCAGCGGCGCGAGCCGAAACGCTGGCAGGACTCGTCGATCGGTGGGCCCGGCGCGCCGGAAAGTCGGTGCGGTGTCATGGAGTTTGTGCGCGCATCGTGCGCTCAACCTGCAGCTCGGATCAGCGGTCGCGTCGGCGAGGTACTGGTGTGAACGAAAAGGCTACGGGGACAACGGCGGCCGATTCGGCAATGCCGCACCGTCCGCGGCCGGTCGCGCCGAAGTCGCGCGGGCGGTCGCGCACGACGATGGTGTTCGCCGTAGCGGTGGCCGCGCTGGTGTTGCTGGCTTTGGCGTCGGCGGCGATCGGGCAGGTGCCGACGACGCCTGCCGAGGTGGCGGGCAGTGTGCTGCATCGGATCGGGCTGAATTGGGGGCCGATGCCCGCGCATCCGTCGGGTGAGGTGACGTTGTGGCAGGTGCGGTTCCCGCGGGTGGTGCTGGCGATGCTGGTCGGGGCGGCCTTGGCGACAGCGGGCGCATTGCTGCAGGGGGTGTTCGCCAATCCGCTCGCCGAACCGGGTGTGATCGGGGTTTCGGCGGGGGCCGCGGTCGGTGCGGGCACGGTGATCGTGGTGGGCGGCACGTTCGTGGCGGCATGGTCGGTGGCGACGGCCGCATTCGTGGCGGGGTTGCTGACAACGCTGCTGGTATATCTGCTGTCGCGTTCGAATGGGCGCACCGAGGTCGTCACGCTCGTGCTCACCGGCGTCGCGATCAATGCCTTCGCAGGTGGGTTGATCGCGTTTCTGCTGTTCGTCGCCTCCCCCGCTGCCCGGGACCAGATCGTGTTCTGGCAGTTGGGCAGTCTCAACGGCGCCACCTGGGAGGCGGTGCGCGTCGTCGCCCCGCTCACCGCGATCGGAATTTTCGCCGCGGTCCTCATCGCGCCCCGCCTCGACCTGCTCGCCCTCGGTGAATCCGCGGCCCGCAACCTGGGAGTCGATGTGGAACGGCTGCGGCGCAATGTCATTGTGGTGGTGGCCGTGCTCGCTACAGCGGGTGTGGCGTTCACCGGCATCGTGCTGTTCGTCGGCCTGATCGTGCCGCATGTGGTCCGAATGCTCGTCGGCCCCGCCCACCGCGTGCTGATCCCATTGAGCGCCATTGTCGGCGCCGTCGTCCTGCTCGCCGCCGACGTCGCCGCCCGCTCCCTGGTCCACAACGCCGACCTCCCCCTCGGCATGCTCACCTCCCTCATCGGCGGCCCGTTCTTCTTCTGGCTCCTCCGTCGCACCCGCGCCCGCGCCGGAGGTTGGGCATGACCCGATCAGCTGGTCGAGGGCACCCGACAGGATGCACCGAACGTGATGGCCGGGCGGAGCGCCGCGGGTGCCTGCCCGAGCGCGAGAGCGGGGAGGTGGAGCGGTGAGTGGTGTGTTGGAGGGGTTGAGTTCGGTATTCGTGCGGACGCATGAGCTGCCGGTGGCGCCGGAGCGGGGTGCGGTGACGTTGCGCGCGCGGGGGGTGAGTGTGGACCGGCGGGGGGCTTCGGGGGCGCATACGCGGCGGGTGCTCGAAGCGGTCGACTTCGAGGTGGTCGCGGGTGAAATCGTGGCGCTGGTCGGTCCGAACGGTGCCGGAAAGTCGACGCTGTTGGCGGCGCTCGCCGGTGAGCTCGAACCGAGTGAGGGCTCGATCGAACTCGACGGGCGGGCGCTGGCGCACTGGTCGCATCTGGATATGGCGCGCCGTCGGGCGGTGCTGCCGCAGAGCCATACCGTCGGGTTTCCGTTCACCGTCCGCGAGGTGGTGGCGATGGGCCGGGCGCCGTGGGTGCGCACCGAGCGGCGCGAGCTCGATGATGAGCGGATCGCCGCCGCCATGACCGCCGCCGATGTGGAACACCTTGCCGCACGGGCATTTCCGACGCTCTCCGGTGGCGAACGCGCGCGCGTCGCACTGGCTCGCGTGCTCGCCCAGGACACCGGAACCCTGCTACTGGACGAACCAACCGCCGCCCTCGACCTCGGCCACCAGGAAGCGGTGCTGAGGCTGGCCACCGCCCGCGCGGCCGCGGGCGCCGCCGTCGTCGTCGTCCTGCACGACCTCGGCATCGCGGCCGCCTATGCCGATCGCGTCGCCGTCCTGGAATCCGGCCGCATCGCCGCCGACGGGCCACCCCGCAAGGTCCTCACCACCGAACTGCTCACCCGCGTCTACCAGCACCCGGTCGAAGTCCTCGATCACCCGATAACGGGTGCCCAGCTGGTCCTCCCAGTTCGCCGCTGACCCGTCGGCAACGAGATCTCAGGCCTGCCGCCACAGCAACCGCAGCGCGCCGTTCACGGCCCACACCACGAAGAACGCGATCCCGGCCACCGCCGTGAATGTGAGTCCGATCAGCACCGCGGCACCGCCGAACCACGCGATCTCCAGTGCCACGCGCCAGCGGCCGGTGACAGGGAATCGCGCGTTCTTGCCGCCGCCCGCCGCGAACAGCGCCCATACCATGATGAACACCGCGGGTGCGCCGATTCCGGCGACAACGCGCACGATCGGGTTCGCGTCCAGGGTGAATCCCCAGATGGCCGCTCCGGCGAGCACGCCCAGCTCCAGCAGAAACATCAGGGCCAGATTCGCGCCCTTGACCACAGTCATTCTCGATCCTCTCGCCCACTCGGGGCACCCGAACTCAACGCCAGATCAGCTTCAACGCCAGATCAGCTTCAACACGGCGGGTGTCAACAGCATGCGGACCACCGACGCGTCCAGGATCAGCGCCGCGATCATGCCGTAGGCGATGTACTTCATCAACACCAGATCGGAGAAGCCGAACGCACCGGTCACCACGATGAGAATCGCTGCCGCGGAGGTGATCACGGCACCGGTATGGGCGATGCCGTAGCGGATGGCCGCTGGCGGCGACGCACCGTCGGCGCGCGCCTCGGCCATCCGGGAGAGCAGGAATACCTCGTAGTCGGTGGACAGCCCGAACACCACCGTCACAATGAGTGCCAGCACCGCGAACATCAGCGGCCCCGGTGTGAAGTCGAAAATTCCGGCTCCGTGTCCCTCGACGAACACCCAGGTGAGCACGCCCAGCGTGGAGGCCAGGCTCAATGCGCTCATCACAACGGCCTTGAGCGCCAGCACAATCGAACGAAACGCCAGATACAGCATGCCCAATGCCGCCACCACCAGGATCGCGACCAGCAGCGGCAGCCGCACCAGCAGCCCATTGATGCTGTCGCGCTCGAGCGCGGGCACTCCGGCCACCATGATCTCGACCCCGGCCGGTTCCGGAATCGCCCGCAGCGCGTCGATCACCGTGTCCGCGTCGCGTTTTTCGGCGAGACCGGCATTGAGCACATTGATCCCGTCCTTGGTCGGCGCACCCGGTTCGAAACGTCCCGTCAGACCGGGAACTCGGCTCGCCTCGTAGCGAATATCGCTGAGCTGCTGCGGATTCGCACCCACCACGATGAGTTTTATCGGTTCGGTGCGGAAGCTCGGGAACAGCTGGTCGAACCGTTCCTGGGCGACCCGCGCCGGATTGTCCTGCGACAGATACCGTTCGCTGATCCCACCGAATTCGATATTGCGGATCGGGATGATCAACGCGAGCAGTCCGAGCACGATCGGCACCACCACCGCCCACGGCCGCCGCATCGCCCGCTGCGCCAGCCGTGAGAAGAATCCGGCGTCGATCTGCGCCTCGGTCCTGGTGCGCGAGAAGCGATGCCAGCCCCACAGATCGATCCGGCGCCCGACGATGCTCAATACCGCTGGCAGTGCCGTCACCGACAGCAGCGCGGCCAGCAGCACCGAGCTGATGCCGCCATAGGGCACCGACCGCAGCACCCCGTTCGGGAAGATGAACAATGCGGCCAAGCTGATCGCGATGATCGCGGCCGAGAACAGTACGGTGCGCCCGGCGGTGGCGACGGTACGTGCCGTCGCGTCCTCCACGCTGTGCCCGGCCGCCAGCTCCTCCCGGAACCGGGTCACGGTGAACAGCCCGTAGTCGATCGCCAACCCCAGGCTCACCAATGTGACCACCGCACTGGCGAAGACGTTCACAGCGATGTGATCGGTGAGCAATCGGATAGTGCCCTGGGTGCCCAGCACCGTCATCCCACCGATCAGCACCGGCAGCAGCGCCCCGATCACCCCGCCGAAGACGAAATACAGCAGGATCGCTACGATCGGCAGCGCGATGATCTCGGCGCGGCGGATATCGTCCTGCATGCCCTGATTGATGCCCTCGACGATCGGCTGCAGCCCGGCCAACTGCACAGTGGTGCCGCCCGGCCCACCGCCCGCGCGCCCGGCGCCCAGCTCCCCCTTGATCGCGGTGTAGTTCTCGACCGTTGCGGTGCCCTCCCCGTGCAGTCCGACGCTGGCGAAGGCATGGGTGTGCGAGGCGTCGGTGGCCTGGGCGGCAAAGGGACTGTCCCAATAACTGTCGACCTTCAGAACCCGGTCGGGGTGGCGGGCGAGCAGTTGCTTCAGTGCTGTCGTCACCGCATTGCGCACGGTCGGGTCGTCGACGGTCATCCCCTCGGGCGCGGTGTAGAGCAGGATGATGTCGCTGTCGGTATCGCGGCCGAAGGTGGCGTCGGCGAGCTTGGACGCGGCGACCGATTCACTGCTCTCGTCGAACCAGCCCTCCTGGGTGAGCCTGCCCGACAGATCGCGGCCGTACCAGCCGGAGAGCAGCACGGCGACAATGGCGATGCCCAGCACGAGGTAGCGACGGCGGTGGATGAACCGGCCCCACCGCAGCGACCCGGATTCGATCATCTAGCCGCAGGCCGGGGTGCGGTAATCGGCGGAGCGCAGAATGCCGCACAGGTCGGTGCGCGAGATCTTCCACTTTCCGTCGAGCAGTACGAAATGCACGACGGTGGTGCGCACCGCGGTGCCGGTGCCGTCCTTGTCCAGCCGCATGGTCGCGGTCAGCGTGCCGTCACGATTGTCGAAAACCGGGTCGGTGACGCCGTAGATGGCGCGCGGATTGTCCTGCAGCGCCCGGTACATGTCCGGGATGGCGTCGCGGAAGGCCTGGCCGTCTTCGATGAGGTCGGTGCGTTCGGAGTCGGGCAGTGCCGGATCCAGTGCGCGTTTGATCTGGGTGTCCAGTTCGGCTGCCGTCGGCAGCGGCCGGTGCGCGGCGCTCGACGAGGTTGCGATCGAGGACGATAGCGAGGCAATGGCCGAGGAGCGCGCGGCGTCGACCGAGGCCTCGTCGGGTCCTGTGCTGCACGCGGCGGCCACAGCGACCAGGGCGGTCGCGGTCAGCACGGAACGGGCGAATCGTGTGGTCGGCATCAGCATCTACATACCATCGATAACGGCACTGATCCGCCCCAGTAGGGCGCGCACGGTTGTCACATCCCGATCCGTGGCCGCCTCGACCGGTTCGGCATCCGGGATCATGTCCCGCACCAGCGCGACCACACTGCGTTCGTCGTCGAGATCGATATCGGTGGCTCGCGCCTGCGCGATCGCGACGACATCCTCCGGCCCTGGCACATCACTGTCCAGGTCCGCTCGGTAGATCTCCAACACGACGGTGGACCGGACCGTGCGGAAGGCATAGGGCCTGCCATCGGCCGTGGTGCCGAATCCGTGAGCAAACGGACCAACGGTTATGTCATCGATGGCAAATCCCGATGGATGGTCGGCTTTCAACCGGATCTCCCTGAATTGGACACTGTTTCAAGTCAACGGTAACCCCGATCACCGACATTCACCGTCAGCGACGACCCCGGTAGGCCGGGAAGGTGCGCCATCATGGTCAGATGGTGATGTAGCGGGATAGTTCGTCGTATGTAAGGAGTTCGCTGGATGCGCCCTCGTGGTTGGCTCCCCTCAGCACTCGCTAGCGTGGCGGTGCTGGTGCTGATCGCCGGATGTTCCTCCGACTCCGATGGCGACAAGCTACAGACCCGGCCCGCGGCCACCGCGGCGGTTGCACCCGAGCGGACCGCACAACCCACCGGGGACGTTCTGCGGCTGGCGAACCCGATCGGCGGGCTGCTCGCGGAGACGGGCACCGGCGCGTTGGTTGCGCTCGATACGAACCGTGACGCGGGCACCACGCTGTTCGTCATCGACCCCGCGACGATCGCGCGCAAGGATGCCGAGGGCGCTTCCGACACCGGCGTGCGCACTCTGCTGCTGCCCGCCCGCGGTATCGGCTTGGCGCAGGGCAAACCGGGTGAACTACTGGTCCCCGCCGACCACCGCATCATGCGTGTCGACATCACCTCCGGTGTCACCACCGACATCCCCGTCGACGGGGACGCCAGATCGGTGCGCTATCGCGACGACGGCGCATTGTTCGTCGGCACCGCGGACGGCAAGGTGCGCGAACTCGCGCCCGACGGTACCGTCGCCGAGACCATCTCCGGCCTCGCCTCCGCCGATGCACTGGCCCTGACCGGCGATCACCTCTCGGTCCTGGACCGCCGCCAGACCTCGCTGACCCAACTCGACCTCGGCAAAGACCGCCTCGGTCTGGCGCTGCGTGCAGGCGATGGCGCGACCAATCTGATCACCGATCCGTTCGATCGCATCACCGTCACCGACACCGCCGGTAACGAACTGCTGGTCTACACCGCGGGACCGCTCGTACTGCGTCAGCGATTCCCGGTAGGATCGTCGCCTTACGCGCTCGCCTACGATCAGCGGTCCGACACCGTGTGGGTGACGTGCACGCAGAGCAATGAAGTCGTCGGATTCGACCTGTCGACGGGCATACCGAAAGAAGTGGGCCGATTCCCGACGGTGCGGCAGCCGAATTCGGTGACCATCGACCAGCGCACCGGTGACCTGTTCGTCGGTTCCGCGACCGGAGACGGTCTGCAGCGGATCCGCGCGGACCAGCGGAAGAAAGGGCAGTGATGGCGCCACAATCAGCGACGGGCCCGGAGGAGGCAGCGCAGCGCGACCACGCGGGGCGCCGCGGCCGCCGTCAGCCGAATCGGGCCGCGCGCGCAGCGCTTCCCGCGAGTTGGGAAACCAGCAGCGACGACTACGAATATGTGCCGCTGCGGCTGCCGCCGGAGGTGACCCGGGTGACGGCGTCGATGCGGCTGGCCATCCAAGCCGAATTCGGCGGTTGGGAACTGTCCCGCGTGCGGGCCTATACCGACGGCAGCAGGCGAGTGCTGCTGCGCAGGCGAAAAACCGCACTACTACCCCAGCCCGAACCGGGAATGTGAGGCTATGTATTCACTGCTGCTGCGCCTGATGTTCTTGCTGCCGCCGGAACGCATCCACCACCTGGCGTTCATGGCTATGCGGCTGGCCGCCCGGTTCGGGCCGTCGCGCTGGGCGATGACCAAGGTGCTCACCACCGATGATCCGATTCTGCGCAACCATGCATTCGGCATCGACTTTCCCGCGCCGCTGGGCTTGGCCGCCGGATTCGACAAGAACGCTGACGGTGTCGACGCCTGGGCGCCACTGGGGTTCGGCTTCGCCGAGATCGGCACCGTTACCGCACGGGCCCAGCCCGGCAATCCCGCACCGCGCCTGTTCCGGCTGACCGCCGACCGCGGCCTGATCAACCGGATGGGCTTCAACAATCATGGCGCCGCCGCGGCGGCCGAACATCTGCGCGCGCGCCGCGGCGGGGTTCCGATCGGCGCGAATATCGGCAAGACGAAGATCGTCGAACCCGCCGACGCCGCGGCCGATTACGCGGTCAGTGCCGCTCTGCTCGGGCCGCTCGCCGACTTCGTCGTCGTCAATGTCAGCTCCCCCAATACTCCCGGACTGCGTGACCTGCAGGCCGTCGAATCCCTGCGCCCGGTGCTGCAGGCCGTCCTCGACAGCGTCGAGGTTCCGGTACTGGTGAAGATCGCCCCCGATCTGTCCGATGAGGACGTCGACGCGGTCGCCGATCTCGCCGTCGAACTCGGTCTCGCGGGCATTGTCGCCACCAACACCACCATCCGCCGCGACGGCCTGCGCACCGATCCCGCCGAGGTGGCGGCCATGGGTGCGGGCGGCCTGTCCGGTCCGCCCGTTGCCGAGCGCTCTCTGGAAGTCCTGCGCCGCCTCTACCGCCGCGTCGGCGACCGCTTGGTGCTGATCTCGGTCGGCGGTATCGAAACCGCCGACCAGGCCTGGGAGCGCATCCTCGCCGGAGCCACCCTGCTGCAGGGCTACACCGGGTTCATCTACGGCGGACCGTTCTGGATGTGCCACATCCACCGCGGGCTGGCGCAGCGACTGCGCGCGGGCGGCTACCACTCGATCGCCGAGGCGGTCGGGGCGGAGCACGTCGCGCACACCTGATCCCGACCGGTCGTTTCGTGCGACGAGGCATCGTTGCGGGACATGCCATTTCGCGGATACCGCTCCGATTCGATAGTCGCGGCGATGGACAACCGCCGCGATGACATCGGCCGCCTCCCTTCCGAGCGACCGATGCACCGTGGCGCCGCACGCTATCCGAACACCCGCGGTGGCCGGTCCGCGTGCGGCGACATCCGATGGGAGCCGAAGGTACACCCGGCGGTGCCACGGCCCGCCGGTTCACCGTCATCATCCTGAATCTCATTGGGCCGCTGGTGGAGTCGGGCCAGGATCCGCTTGGACAGCCGGATCACCGCCTCCTCCCAGATGATGCCGACCGTCCCGGCCAGGATTGCCGCATCGGCATGGGCATGGTGATCGTGGACGCTGTCGAGATCGCTCAGGATCTCGTCGAGTTCCATACCGGCCATTGCCTGTTCGCGGGTGAGCAGCCGGTCGGGTAGCCAGCTCAGCCGCCATCCCGCGGTCGCGGAAACGGATTCGCGGTATGCGGACTCGGGCGAAAGATCGCTGATCATGGTCCATTCGGTGGCCATGACGGTCATGGGTGCCTCCGGTGTTGCAGTTCGAGCCCGATGAGCTCGAGGGGTATTCCGAGTTGCCCGGCGCATACGCAGGCCCGTGCTCGAACCGTCGAGTCGTGCCGGAAATCCTGGGTGCTGAAGATCTCTGCGAGATCCATCCCCGCCATTGCCTGGTCCCGCGTCAGCAACCGGTCGGGCAGCCAGCTCAGCCGCCACGATTTCGCCCACTCCCCCGCCAGCCGGTGGGCCGACTCCGCGGTGATATCGCTGGTCATGGACCAATGAGTTACGTAGATGGTCACGAATGCCTCCTGTCGAGCATCCGTTGGTGCAGCAGGTGCAGGATCTGCTGCACGGTGAGTCCGAGTTGGTCGGCCAATGCCCGCGCGTGCGCGTCGTGGTCCGATACCGGGCCCGGAAGGCTCAGGATCTCCTGCAATTGCATTCCGGCCCAAGCCTGTTCGCGGGTCAGCTGGTTGGGCGACCAGCTCAGTCGCCATGCCGGTTCGTTGTGGCCCACCATCCGCCACGCCCATTCGTCGGGCGTGACGCTGCTGGTCATGGACCGGCTGCATTCGTAGATCGTCACGGCTGTCTCCAGGGGCGGAGGATGTCGCCGACCGCATTGTGGGTGCGCTGAGCCCCGGTCGACCGCAGCGGCGCGGTCAGCCGGGCTCGCTGCTCTCGGATGGAGCTGGCGACGAAGGTTGCTGGTTATGCGAATGTCCTCGGCGAACGTGAATCGTTCACCTAGACCGTTGCGCGGTTCGGCTCGAGCTCGGTATCGGTCCCGCCGGCCCTTGGCTCCCCGTGCCGACGTGCGTTCCGTATCAGCAGAATCACTTTCATCACCAGGCCCTCCCGAGTTATCTGGTGGGCGACCCGCAGTCGCCGTAACTCAGTGTGGCATTTGCCATTCACTACGGTCAATTGCCGTTGTAAGTTGGTAATTGCCGGTTCACTCGGCGGCTAAACCCGAAGACTGGGTAACACCCATGGATACCACGACGAAACACCGACGAACCACACGGAGATGGATCTCGCCCATGGTCCAGCAGGACTCACGCACGGTTGCCATCCGCAATATCCTCACCCGCCTCAGCAAGCGCTCGGGCCTGAGCGTGGATCGCTTGCGTACCACCGAGATCGACGTGGCTCCGCTGCTGGATCTGCCCATCGTTCAACAGCGTGCCCAGCAGGAGGGAGTATCGCCGGAGGAGGCCGTGCTACCGGTGGTCAGCGACCTGGCGCGACAGCTGGATCCCACCAATCGGTTGATCGCCGACGTCGAGCTGTCGCTCGGGCTGCTGCGCGAAAAGCATCCGGCCGGTATCGATCACGACCGTCTGTATGCCGCGGACCTCGGTGAACGCCGGGAGTATCTGACCGCGCAGTGGCGGCTACTACACGAGGCGCTCGGGGCCGAGTCCATTCCCGACGCGCCGTCGGTACGGTCGTTGCGGGCAACGCCCGAACGTCGGGCATTTACCGCCTTGGCCGGACAACTGGCGGCCGCTTCGGCGTATTCGGTGTCGAACTACCGATTCACCCCCGAACCGAAAGTCCTTATCGCACTGCCGGACTCGCAGCCGCGCCAAGGGATGGTGACGGTCATCGGATCCGCGGTGATCGACCACATCTACCGGATCAGCAATATTCCGTCGGCGGGCAAGTCCACGCCCGGCAGTTTCGAGGTGCATGCTGGCGGCAAGGGCCTCAACCGTGCGGTTGCCGCCGCGCGCCTCGGACTCCGGGTTCGGCTGGTCTCGGCCGTCGGCGACGATGATGCGGGCAGGCATATCCTCAACTACCTGGCCACCGAAAACGTCGATACCGAGTTGGTCAGGGTGGTGCCGGGCGCACAAACGAACGTGTCGGCGGTGATGATCACCAGCACCGGTGTGTCCAGCAAGATCGGTTGCGAGGATGACCGCATCTGGCAGGGGGCATGCGATATGCGCGATCCGAAACTGCGTGCGGCACTCGAATCCTCGGACGCGGTCCTGCTGACCTTCGAGCAGCCTGCCGAGGCGATCCGGCGGGTACTGGCCGTGGTCCGCGGCCTGGCGAATCCGCCATCGCTGGTAGTGCATCCGTCGCCACCGGTCGATTCGCCACAGTACTTCTATGAGTATCTGAATGCCGTGGACTACCTCGTGGGCGCGCCGTGGGAATTGCGCCGCATGCTGCCGGGAGAATCCGCCGCGGCCGGATCCGACGATGCCCAGCGACTGCTCAGCCTCGGCGTACGAGCGGTGTGTACGACCGAGGGATTCCGGTGCACCGTCCGGTCCGCGGAGGTCACTGCCGATATCGCGAATTTCCCAGTCGCACTGGAGGATTCGCCGGGCGCGGCGGCGGCGTTCTCGGCAGCGCTGGCATATCAGCTCGTCACCACCGGTCGACCGGCCGATGAACCGGCATTTCGCTGGGCGACAGCGGCCATGGTCGCAACCCAGTCGTTCGGCGATATTCCCGATGCCATGCCGTCTGTTCGGGATATCGATCGAATTGTGCAGCTCGCCGGGGAAGGGTCGGCCGGGGCCTGACGCTGGGGTTCGGCGCGGCTGGAGAGATTTACAGCGCCGAAATCGGTGATCGCGTTAGAGTTCCGTCGTTCGCCTGGCAGCCCGAGGAATCTCGTGCCGCAACGACTGCAAACCCAACTATCCACATCGTCTTCGGAGGAGCATTGACCACAGCTGTGCCCGATCGTGGTGAGACCGCCCATCGGCTCACCCGCAAGGGGCATGATCTGCAGGTTCGTGTGATGGAAGTGGCCGGTGGCGCCGAGTACGGGCATGTGCTCGTCTTCGGCGATGCCGACGATGGGTGTCTGGTCCGGGTGCATTCGCGGTGTCTGTACGGCGAAGGACTCGGCTCGGATGATTGCGATTGTGGGCCCGAACTCGACAAGTCCCTGGATCTGATCTGGGCCGAGGGCGGTGGCGTCCTTGTTTACCTGGAGCAAGAGGGCCGTGGCGTCGGCCTGATCGCCAAGGCGCTCGGCTACCGGGAAAGTCAGCGTTCGGGCGCGGACACCTTCACCAGCTACGAGCGGCTCGGATTCCCCGCGGACAGTCGCAGCTATCTGCACGCGGCGAAGAGCCTGCAGGATCTCGGGCTGACCCGGGTACGCCTGCTCACCAACAATCCGGACAAGGTCGCGGAGCTGCGTGCGGCCGGTCTGACGGTCATCATGGAGCCGCTGCTGACTCCGGTACTCAGCGTGCGGGCCGCCGCCTACCTCGATGCGAAACGTCGGCGCCGCGGCCATTTGATCCCCACCAGCGATGTGCCATGGGCGCCCGATCTGCAACCGGTATTGAAGCGTAAGAGCCGTATCTCGCGCATATTCACGATGCGCGGCCCAGTCCGGCGGGCCCGCCGCCGTACCACACTTCCCGCATCCAAGTAATGCACACGATTACCCCGGTCTGACCACCCCGATCTGGCTAGCATGAGTGAGCCGCGCCACTCGGTGCTATCCCGCCGCGTGACACGATGAGATAGAGTCCGCTGCAATCTATCAGGAGCAGCAGGTCTCGGGCCGTGTGTGAACCGCACGGTTACGCGCTGGGCGCGGTTCACGCCAGAGATATCGGGAAACGGGAAGATGACGACAACAGAAATCGGTTTCGCGCACGAGTCCGGCAAGACGGTCTATACGGTGCCCGAGGCATTCCAGGAGACCGTGAAGTTGCGACCGGACCAGGTCGCATTGCGCACGGCCGGCGGCACCACGGAGATCACCTGGCGCGAGTACAGCGAACGGGTGAAAGCGCTGGCGGCGGGGCTGGCCGGACTCGGAGTCGGCCACGGCGACACCGTCGGGATCATGCTCACCAACCGGCCCGAGTTCAATCTGGTGGACACCGCCGCACTGCATCTGGGCGCCACCCCGTTCTCCATCTACAACACCAGTTCCGCCGAGCAGATCGCCCACCTGTTCACCAATGCCGAGAACAAGGTGGTGATCACCGAGCGCGCCTTCCTCGATGTGATCAAGGGCGCGGGGGTCGCGCTGGAGCACATCGTGGTGGTGGACGGTTCGGCCGCCGATACGGTCAGCCTCGCCGACCTCGAGTCCGATCCGGCCGCCGACTTCGATTTCGATGTGGCCTGGCAAGCGGTCACCCCGGACGATCTCGCGACCTTGATCTACACCTCCGGCACCACCGGCCCGTCCAAGGGCGTGGAGATCACCCACCGCAATGTGATGGCCCAGATCATCGCGCTGGTCAACGGCCCGCTGCCGGTCGGTTTCGACGACCGCGCCATCTCCTACCTGCCCGCCGCGCACGTCGCCGACCGCATCTCTGCGCATGCGACCAGCCTGCTCACCGGCATTCTCATCACCTGCGTTCCGGATCCGCGCGAGATCGCCGCCGCACTGCCGGACGCCCGCCCCACCGTCTTCTTCGGCGTGCCGCGGGTGTGGCAGAAGATCAAGGCGGGCATCGACGGCAAGCTGGCCACCGAGCCGAGCCCGGTGAAGAAGGCGCTCGCGAACTGGGCCATCACCACCGGTGTCGCGGCCGCGCGGGCCGATCTGTCGGGTAAGGGGCGCGGCGTGCTGCTCGCCGCGCAGTACAAGGTCGCCGACGCGCTGGTGCTCTCGAAGCTGCGGGCCGCGCTCGGTTTGGACAATCTCACGGTCGCCGCCTCCGGCGCCGCCGCGATCCCGGCCGAAACCCTCGAATACTTCCTCGGACTCGGGTTCGCGGTCAGCGAGGTATGGGGCATGTCGGAGACCACCGGTGTTGCCACCTACACCGAATTGGCCAAGCCGCGACCGGGTTCGGTAGGACGCGCCGTCGAGGGCCTCGAGCTGCGGCTCGGCGAGGACGGCGAACTGCTGGTGCGCGGCCCGATCATCACACCCGGCTACCGCAAACAGCCCGACAAGACGAAGGAGGCCCTCGACGCCGACGGCTGGCTGTCCACCGGCGATGTCGCCACCATCGATGCCGACGGGTACGTGCGCATCGTGGATCGCAAGAAGGAACTGATCATCAACGAGTCGGGCAAGAACATCTCCCCGACCAATATCGAGAATGCGGTCAAGGCGGCCTCGTCGCTGATCGGTCAGGTGGTGGCGATCGGTGAGGCCAAACCGTTCATCTCCGCGCTGATCGTGCTCGATCCGGATACCGCCGCCATCCGGGCCAAGGAGATCGACGCGCCCGCAGACGATCTCGCCGCACTGGCCACCCGCAAGGAAATTCTCGACGAGGTGCTGGCCGCGGTCGTCGCGGGCAATCGCAAGCTGTCGCGGGTCGAGCAGATCAAGCGGTTCACCGTGGTCGGCAAGCCGTGGGAGCCCGGCGGTGATGAGCTGACTCCCACGATGAAGCTCAAGCGCAACCCGATCGCGGCCAAGTACGCCGAGGAGATCGGCACGCTGTACGCCACGCCGCTGGCCGAATCGGTCGTGAACGTTTCCTAGGTCGCGGGGTCCCGATAGTAATCGCGCGAAAAACAACGAAGTTGCCTTGACCAGCGGTGATCGCGTATTGCTGGTTCGGGCTGCGGATGGGCTCGGTTGGTGCTCGGCTTGGCTGCCGATGAGGTTGGTCGGCATGCTGGAGGTCCGGCTTCGTGGCGACGCAGGTGTTCGCGGACGAGGAGTTGCAGCGTCTGCGGGAGTTTCCAGATGTCAGCCGGGAGGAGTTGTTCCGGTATCACGCTCACTCCGGCCGATATCGCGTTCGTCGCGCCGGTGCGGGGTCGTGGCCCAGCGGATCGAACTGATGCAAGTGTGATGTCCGTTGCCAATTGATCTGCTCCAGCAGCGGTCCGGTCCAGGCCAACTGCTCCAGGGCCGGACCGGGTTCGCTCGCTGATCTCAGCCGGTGATATCGGCGAACATGCCGGGCTCGTAGGAGCCGCCCTGCTGGCGCACGATCACGCCGAGCCGGTTGGCAGCGTTGATCTGGGCGACCAGGGCGACCAGCGCGGCGATCTGGTCGTCGTCGTAGTGCTTGCGCACCTGCGCCCAGGTCTCATCGGATACCCCCTGGTGAGCGTCGGCGAGACGGGTGCCCTCCTCGGCCAGTGCCAGGGCGGCGCGCTCGGCTTCGGTGAACACCGAGGCCTCACGCCACGCGGCGACCAGATTGATGCGCACTGCGGGCTCTCCGGCGGCTGCGAGGTCCTTGCTGTGCACGTCGGTGCACCAGCCGCAGCCGTTGATCTGGCTGACGCGCAGCGTCATCAGGTCCTGGGTGGCCTTGGGTAGCGTCGATCCGAGGATGACCATGCTGGTGTTGCCGAATCGCTTGGCGAACTTGGCGCCGAGGGCACTGTCGGTGAGGGTGAAACGGGGTTCCATGACTTCGTCCTTGCTGTCGAGAGTGGTGTCGCTGTCGTGAACGAACAAAAGATGCCGTTCGAGCGATCGGTGTGACACTGCGGAAAAGTGATGTGCGGCACGGGTTTCCGATGTCGCAGAACGGCGGTGCCCGGCATCTGGATCGAGGCATGGCTTCAGGCCGCGGTGCGGGCAGCGATGTACCCGTCGGGCCGGATCAGCATCGTGGCGTCGCCGGTGATGTCGTAGTTGTGGTGGGCACGGCCGCCGGGGTCGATCATCGTGCCGGGGCCGGTCGCGGTGATGTCGGTGGTGATCCGGATGGTCTTCGGCGCGGTGGCGAGGGGACTCTGGGACCCGTTCCGGCGTAAAGGTGTGGCATGGTCGAAGCTCAGCAGCGTCCAGTGTGCGCCACGCAGCAGATCGAAAACCCGGACCTCGCGGCCGGTCGAGGCGTCGAGGACGACAGCGTCGGGTGCGCGGTCCCCCGCACGAACCTGAGCGTCCCCCGAAGATGGGCTGGTGAGTGGGCTGTCGGGGTAGGCGATGGTGAGCCCGGTGGTGAAATCGTCGGTCAGCCCGCGGATGGCCGATGCCCCCTCGCCGGCGTGCGTGGAACGCATGAGCGCGTGCATGCGAGAGGTGCTGTCGTCGAGAACCGCTCGTGCGATCGGGCGGCGTTCGAGTTGGTAGGTGTCCAACAAAGTTTCGTCGGCCCCACCAAGGACGGTGGCGAGTTTCCAGCCGAGGTTGTAGGCGTCCTGGATGCCGGTATTCATCCCCTGCCCACCGGCGGGTGAATGAATATGGGCGGCATCACCGGCGAGGAAGACCCGGCCCGCACGGTATCGGTCGGCCAGACAGACATTGATCCGGTACAACGACAACCAGCCCGCGTCGTCGATGCTGACCTCGGGCAGTCCGGCATGTTCGGCAAACAGACGACGGAACAGGTCGAGCGTCGGCGCCACCGGGTGGGGATCATCGGCGGGAACCGACGCCTGGAACTGCCAGACCTCCGTACTGGGCAGCGGGAACAGGGACAAGATCCCGCGCTCGGGACTCATCCACACATGCTGGCAATGCCGGTCCAGGCCCGTGATTCGCACATCGCCGAGCCACCAGCGGTGATCACCGTAGGACGTGCCGTCGAGGGTGATGTCGACCTGCTCCCGCACCACGCTGCGCCCGCCATCGCAGCCGATGACATAGCGAGCGCGCACCCGCCGGGTGCCTCTCGCCGTCGACAGGGTCGCCTCCACGGTGTCGGCTGATTGCGCAAGGACCGTCACCGCGGCTCCCCACTCGACCTCGCCGCCCAGTTCGGTGAGCCGTTCACGCAAGATCTGCTCGATCAACGGCTGCGAAAGCCACACCGGCGCATACGGAACGCCCGGATCCGGTTTCCCCACCGCGGCCTCCACTGCCTCGGAAATCACACGGTCACGGTCGTAGTGCCGAGTCGGCACATGCACCGCCCCGAACTCCAGCACGCGGTCGATCACCCCGAGATCGTCGAGGACCTCCAGCGCCCGCGGCTGAATCGTCTTCGCCCGCGACGCGGTACTCGCCGCGGGCGCACGCTCGACGATCCGGAAACCGACGCCCCGGCGGGCCAGGTCGATCGCCAGGGTCAGCCCGGTCGGGCCGGCACCGACGATGAGGACATCAATCGATGTCACATCACTGCACATTCAATCTACCTACCTTAGGTATCTATTATCCGACAGAGCGTCCGTGCGGACTGCCGATCGGGATGGGGGTACGATATACCTAACTTAGGTATCTAATCAAGGTGGGTGGATGAACAGAGACGACAATCCCTTGGAGGGACTGCTGCCGCGCATGGCACAGCTGAGCAATTCGCTGGGCCGCGGGCAACTGTTCGAAACCGCCACGGCCACAGCCGGAATCACCCTGGAACGGCCCGCGCTGACAATCCTGGTGATCCTCGAATCCGCCGATCGCCCGCTACGGGTCGGCGAGATCGCCGAACGAATGCAGGTCGTCGGCCCACACGTCACCCGGCAACTCAACGGCCTCGAACGGCGCCGGCTCATCAAACGTGTCCCGGACCCCGACGACCAGCGGGCCCGCCTGATCACTCTCACCCCGGACGGGAAGAAGCTGATCGGCCGCTACCTGCGCGTCATCAATGACTGGTTCGACCAAGCCCTGGCCGGATGGCCCGAATCCGAACGGCGCGACCTCGTCCGCCTGCTCGGCCGCCTCGTCGACGACCTCGCGGCACACCTGAACACCATTGTCGATGACCCCCTCGCCGAGGAGGATGCGCTCGCACTATCAGCGGATAATCGACCGAATACGACATAAGCGGTTGGTAGATAACGTATTTCACCCCGCGCCTTGTCGCCGCGAGGTAAATTGCCTCTCGCAGCGTGGAAAGCGATCCACCGCCGCTATCACGACCCCGACAACGATGCGAGTCTCGCGGACCTGGCCGAGGAATACAGCGTCGGCCGCTCCACCATCCACCGCATAATCAGTAGCACCTCCCCCGCCTCAGACCTGACGCTCGCTTGTAGCCAACCCGACTGCTACGACAGGGACCACCGGACACAGGCAACGACATAATCGCTGTTCAAGGCAACTTCGTTGTTTTTCGCGCGATTCCTACCGGGACCCCGTCTATCCGACACGACTGTGGCCCTGGGCAAACGCTCAGGGCCACAGTCGTGTCGGTCCGCAGGCGGTCGCTGACAGACCCGTGCGCTTGCTAGGCGACCTCATACTTGGCGACGATGGTCGCGCGGGCAAGGGTGTGGAAGAACAGGTTGAAACCGAGGACGGCGGGAGTGTTGTTCGCATCGATCTCGAGGCGGTCCACGTCGAGCGCGTGCACCACGATGAAGTAGCGGTGGTACCCGTGTCCCGCGGGCGGTGCCGCGCCGACGTATCCGGGGAACCCGCCATCGTTGCGCAGCGTGACCGCACCGCTGGGCAACGACCCGCCCTCGCTACCCGCACCGCGCGGCAGCGAAGTGGTGCCCGCTGGGATATCGGCCACCGCCCAATGCCAGAAGCCGGACGCGGTCGGCGCGTCCGGATCGTAGACCGTGACCGCGAAACTCTTTGTCTCCATAGGGAATCCGGACCAGGACAGCTGTGGCGAGATGTCCTTGCCGCCCGCGCCGAGCACCCCGCTGACCTGATCGTTGTCGAACGTCTGGCCCTCGGCGACATCCTCTGACGTCAGCGTGAAGCCGGGCACCTGCGGGAGCGCGTCGTAGGGATTGTAGGAGTAGTCGGGCACGATGGTCCTTTCGATCGTCAGCTGTTCAACAGGAAGTGTTCCAGCACCCGGGTGCCGAATTCGAGTGACTGCACCGGAATCCGCTCGTCGACACCGTGGAACAGTGCGGTGAAGTCCAGTTCGGGTGGCAGTTGCAGCGGCGCGAAGCCGAAGCAGCGAATGCCCAAGCGGGCGAAGGCCTTTGCGTCGGTACCGCCGGAGAGCATATAGGGCACCGTGCGGCCCTGTGGGTCGTTGGCGAGGATGGCGGTGTTCATCGCGTCGACGAGGTGACCGTCGAATGTCGTTTCGTAGGAGTCGAGTTTGGTGATCCACTCGCGTTCCACGTCCGGGCCGATCAACTCGTCCACCTCACGTTCGAATGCGGCCTGCCGTCCCGGCACCACCCGGCAGTCGACGACCGCCTCGGCGGTCTGCGGGATCACATTCGCCTTGTAACCCGCCTGCAGCATGGTCGGATTCGCGGTATCGCGCAGTGTGGCACCGATGATGCGGGCAATGGTGCCCAGCTTGGCGAGCTGACCCTCGATATCGGGACTGGACGGATCGAACTCCAACCCGGTCTCCTCGGCGACCGCGGCAAGGAATTCGGCCACCGAATCCGAAAGCACCAGGGGGAAGGTGTGTTTGCCCAATCGCGCCACCGCGGCGGCCAGAATCGTGACCGCGTTGTCCTCGTGCAGGAACGAGCCGTGACCGGCACGGGCCTTGGCGCGCAACCGCATCCAGCCCAGCCCCTTCTCGGCCGTCTCCACCAGATACAGCCGACGTTCGGTGCCGTCGGGGCGCGGCACCGTCAGCGAGAAGCCGCCGACCTCGCCCACCGCCTCGGTGATCCCGGCGAACAGGTCGGGCCGGTTGTCGACCAGCCACTGCGAACCCCACTTGCCGCCGTTCTCCTCATCGGCGAGGAAGGCGAAGACGATATCGCGCGGCGGCACCGTGCCCTCGATCTTGAACTGCCGCGCGATGGCAAGCATCATGCCGACCATATCCTTCATATCGATCGCGCCGCGGCCCCACACATAGCCATCGCGGACCGCACCGGAGAACGGGTGCACACTCCAGTCGGCGGCCTCGGCGGGCACCACATCCAGATGCCCGTGCATCAGTAGCGCACCGCGACTCGGATCGGCCCCCTTCAACCGCGCGAACACATTGCCGCGCCCCGGCGCCCCCGACTCCACATACTCGGTTGTGTAACCCGCCTGATGCAGCTGATCGGCGACCCATTGCGCACACTCGCGCTCCCCCTTGGTGGTGGCCAGATCTCCGGTGTTGGAAGTGTCGAATCGGATCAGCGTACTGACCAACTCGACCACCTCGGATACGGCACGAGATGCGGTGTTCGGACCGGATACTTCGCCAGTTGCAGACACGTACCCTTTCCTACCACCTGGCATCGCCCCTGCCGCGCCGAACCTCCGGCGTACAAGCGGGTTTGCACCGGCTGTGGTGCGAATTCACGCGCCGATCGCATCAGCATCACGATGATCGCAACCACTGCGCGGTCGGGCTGCGCGAGTAGGATCGCTGGCCGAAGCGCTGATTGCCGTCGACTCGAAAGAGCTCAGCCGCCAGCGCTTTCCGCGATCATGAGTTGCCGTCGCGTCACGCCGACTGGTGGACGCGGTCGGCGCCGATGCGATCGATGCGCGCGCGACCCCATGCGCCCAGCGGCTCCAGCGCCGCATTGAGTGCGCTGCCCAGCTCGGTCAGCCGGTACTCGACCTTCGGTGGCACCTCGCGGTAGATCTCGCGATCGACGATGCCGTCCTCCTCCAACTCGCGCAGCTGTTGAATCAGCATCTTTTCCGAGACCCCGGGCAGACCGCGGCGCAGTTCGCCGAAGCGGCGCACGCCGTGGTTCTCCAGCTCCCACAGGATCAGTGCCTTCCACTTGCCGCCGACCACGTCCATCGCCGCGTCGATGCCGCAGAAGTATGGTCCGGATCTCTTTTCACCCATCGCCTGACCTCGCTACCTGTTCACAAACGTGTCGGTAAGTACCCGACCAAATAGTAGGTACTTGTCGACTTCCCTTGTACAGAGCAACCTTGGTGCCGGCGCGCTGACCATCATGTTCTCCAAACTCGAGGAGTTGACACCCGCAATGTCGGACACTCAGCACACCCCGGTGACGGTGCTCGGACTCGGCGCGATGGGCCAGGCCCTGGCCGTAACCCTGGTGCAGGGCGGCAGGCCGACCACGGTGTGGAACCGAACGCCCGGCAAGGACACCGCATTGGTCGCCGCGGGAGCCACCAGTGCGGCCACGGTGGCCGACGCCATCGGCCAGCACGGTCCGATCATCGCCGTGCTGCTCGACCACACCTCCGTGCACGCCACCCTCGACCCGGTCGCCGACCAACTCTCCGGTCGCCAGTTGATCAACCTGACCAGTACCGCCCCCGAGGAGGCCCGCGAACTCGCCGCCTGGGCCACCGCCCACAACATCGACTACCTCGACGGCGGCATCATGGCGATACCTGCCATGATCGGCCAGCCCGGTGCCGCCATCCTCTACAGCGGGTCGGCCGCACTGTTCGGCGAACACCGCGAAACCCTCGAATTACTCGCCGCCGCAGACTATTTCGGCACCGATGCCGGACTCGCATCGATGTACGACTTCGCGCTGCTTTCGAATATGTACGCCATGTTCACCGGCTTCCTGCACGGCGCGGCGATGCTGCGTTCGACCGGCGTCCCGGCCAGTGCATTCGCCGAACGTGCGGTCCCGTGGGTCATCGCCATGGCCCAGCTCATCCCCGAATACGTCCGCGTCATCGACTCCGGCGACTACACCGCCCCCTTCCAACCGCTCGACTTCCACAAACCCGCCGTCGACGCCATCGTGCGCGCCAGCCGCGACGCCGGAGTCGCCCTGGACATCGTCGCCCCCATCAAGAACTCATCGACCGCCAGATCGCCGACGGCCACGGCCCCCTCGCCTTCGAACGCACCGTCGAAGAACTCGCCTGACCACTCCGCGCGCCGTGTGCTCCCCGAGCGCACGGCCCCAGAAAACTCCAGCTAAACCCGCGATTTGGTCAACGCGGCCACATCCGATAACCTTGCTGAGCACCACCGGTCCGGGTGGCGGAATGGCAGACGCGCTAGCTTGAGGTGCTAGTGCCCTTTATCGGGCGTGGGGGTTCAAGTCCCCCTCCGGACACTTACCATAACCCCAACTGTGCGGGTCGAGAGATGTCTCGACCCGC